>CAYPDO010000019.1:0-16627 GCA_964409495.1 uncultured Bordetella sp. | reverse complement strand
CGGGTGGAGATCCGCAGCGCCGAGCGCCTGGATGCCGACATCGTGCTCGAGCGCGGAGGCGGCGACCTGGCCATCACCGACGAGCTGGGCCAGACCCAGGGCCTGGGGCTGACCGAGCTGCGCCTGGCGCTCAGCGCGCACGACGGCCGCTGGCAGTTCGCCCAGGGCCTGGCCGGCCGCAGCATCGGCGCCATCGCCGGCGCCCAGGTGCTGCAGGCCGATGCGCGCCAGCGCTGGCCCGGCCGCGACGCAACGCTGCAAGGCGTGCTGGAGGCCCAGGTGGCCAACCTGGGCGTGTGGGGCACCTGGGTGCCGCCCGGCTGGCGCCTGGCCGGCCAGCTGCACACCAGCGCCAGTTTCGGCGGCACGCTGGGCGCGCCGCAGCTGCGCGGCAGCATGCGCGGCAGCGGCATTGCGGTGCGCAACCTGCTGCAGGGCATCCAGCTGCAGGACGGCGAACTGGCCATCGCGCTGGACGGTGACACCGCACGCATCGAGCGCCTGCACTTCAAGGGCGGTGATGGCGGCACGCTGGCGCTCAGCGGCCAGGCCACCCTGGGGGCCACGCCGTCGGCCACGGTGGATCTGGTGGCCGAGCGCTTTCGCCTGCTGGGGCGGGTGGACCGCCGCCTGCTCACCAGCGGCCGCGCCCGCGCCCGGCTGGATGCCGAACAGCTGGCCGTCGACGGCGACTTCCGCATCGACGAGGGCATGATCGACATCAGCCGCGGCGGCGCTCCCGGGCTGGACGACGATGTGCACGTGCACCGCGGCGACGAGGCCGGCGGCGGCGCCACCACGGTGCCCAACACAACGCCCAACACCGCGCCCAACACCACATCCCCCCCGCCAGCCAACGGCAAGACCGCCGCGCCGCCGCTGCGCCAGGCCCGGCTGGCCGTGCGCATCGATCTGGGCGAGCGCCTGCGGCTGCTCGGCCGTGGCGTGGACACCGGCCTGCGCGGCAAGCTGCTGGTGTCCAGCCCCGGCGGGCGCCTGGCGCTCAACGGCACGGTGCGCAGCGAAGGCGGGCAGTACGCCGCCTACGGCCAGAAGCTCGACATCCGGCGCGGCGAGCTGCGCTTCACCGGCCCGCTGGACAACCCGGCGCTCGACGTGCAGGCCATCCGCCCCAACCTCGACGTGCTGGTGGGTGTCTCGCTGACCGGCAGCGCGCAGGCGCCGCGCATCCGCCTGTTCAGCGAGCCCGACCTCAGCGACTACGAGAAGCTCTCGTGGCTGGTGCTGGGCCGCAGCTCCGACGGCCTGGGCCGCACCGACACCGCGCTGCTGCAGCGTGCCGCGCTGGCCCTGCTGTCGGGCGACGGCCAGACGCCTACCGACACCCTGCTCGATGCCGTGGGCCTGACCGACTTCTCGCTGCGCCAGACCGAGGGCGACGTGCGCGACACCGTCATCAGCCTGGGCAAGCAGCTCTCGCGGCGCTGGTACCTGGGCTACGAGCGCAGCGTCAACACCACCACCGGCACCTGGCAGCTGATCTACCGCATCGCCCAGCGCTTCACGCTGCGCGCGCAGTCGGGCGGCGAGAACGCGGTCGACCTGATCTGGTCATGGCGCTGGTGAGCACGCCCACGGCCCGGGCAGGCACCCATGCGAGAATCGCCGCCGGTCCAGCCGCCGTAGTTCAATGGATAGAACGAGCGCCTCCTAAGCGCTAGATGCAGGTTCGATTCCTGCCGGAGGCACCAGAGCGCATTGCTTGACGCCGCCGCCATCGGGCCGGGCTGCAGGCGCGCGTCTTCGTCTGGCTACTGCCTGGATCAATGCTGATCAGTGGCGCTTGAATTGGCGGCCAGGATCAGCCCGGCATCGGCCACCACATAGCGCACATAGCGCACGTAGCGGTAGTCGCGGATGAAGCAGAGGTGCTCACCGTCCCACTGCAGCCACATCATGTAGCTGGGCCTGGCTTGTTGCTGGCTTTCGAACACCGCCACCGCTTCACGCCCTTCCAGCTTGGCGGGCACCAGCCTCACCGCCGGGCTCTGCGCGTAGATGGTGAAGAACAGGCCAACCTCGGTGCGGCCCACGCGCAGCGTGTGGGTGGACTGGCTGAGCCGGACATCGTCTGCCAGCAGCCGGCGCAGCCCCTCCCAATCGCGTGCGTTGAACAGCGCGACATGACGCGCCACCGCCGCCGATGGCGGCGCTGCCGCCAGCAGAGGCGCCACCTGGGCGTTGAGCTCACGAAGCCGCACACGTCCACGCGCGCGATGGGCCTTGACCGCGTCCACCGAGAGATCGAGCAAGGTGGCGATCTCGGCCAGTGATTCGTCCATCACGTCCTTGAGCACCACCACGCTGCGCCGCATGACCGGCAGATCTGCGAAGCGCGAGACCGCGGTCTGCACCGCCTGCTGGCGCATCAGCGTGTGCATCGGATCGATGTGGTCCGGGTCGGCAAGCTCCGGCGCATCGTCCAGCGCTTCGGCCTCGCGCACGGCCCGCCCGCGCAGCAGGTCCATGGCACGGTTGTGCGCCACCCGGAAGAGCCAGGGCCGCAGCGGCGGCAGCTCCTGCAGGTCCTGCAGCGCGACGAGGGCGCGCAGCCAGGTGTCCTGCACCACGTCCTCGCCGTCGATGACCGAGCCGATCAGGCGGGCGCAGGAGCGGTGCAACTGCGGCCGGACATCCGCAACCAGCGCCACCAGCCGGGCCTGGCGCTCGTGGGCCGACAAGGGCGCGATGCTCAAGTGCCGGCCTCCTCCAGGATCGTGATGCCGTGGTCACCCTTCAGGCCGAAGGCCATGCCCGTGTCATATGACGGCTCTTCCAGCACGCGCATCACCTTCTCGCCGAAATCCCGCGGCGGCATGGCGGCACCGAAGCCGGCCAGGAACTGCGCCGGGCTGACGCCCTTCGCTGCCGCATGGGCCGCTGCCCCGGCATCCCCGACGCCGGTTCCGCCCACCATCTGGCGCGGCACGATGACCTGGAAGCGGATGCCCAGGTCCAGTTCCTTGGCCACGCCGTTGGCATCACGCGCCATCAGCCACAGCATGTGCTTGGCGCCAGCATAGCCGCCCGACAGCGGCGAGCCATTCACGGCTGCGCCGCTGGAGCCCACCAGGACGCGGCTGCCGCGTGCCAGTGGCAGCCGCAACGCCGCCTGCAGCCAATGCAGGCCGGCGCGCACGTCGGTCATCCAGGTCGTGTTGAAGTCGTCCCAGCTGATCCGGTCCAGCCGGGCCATCGGGGGCGTGGCGCCGGCATTGCGCAACAGCAGCTGCGGCCGGGTCTCGGACAGGATGCGTTGGGCGGCGGCGGCGTCGGTCACGTCGGCACGCGCCGTGGCCACGCCCAGGCGGTCGCGCACCGATGCCAGCGCCGCTTCGCTGCGCGCCACCACGGTGACCCGGGCACCCCGTGACACCAGCGCCTCGACCAGCCCCAGTCCCAAGCCCTTGCTTCCGCCGGTGACAACGTCGGGCATGTTGGCGAGATCCATCGGATGACTCCTCGGTTGATGTCCCTCCAAGACGAGCCAGCACGGGAAAAGGAGTCAGCGCCAGAAGACCCGACGGGCGCAGGCGCGCCAGCCTCACCCATGCGATGCACGGCCGGTTGCGGCCACCCTGTGGACGATTCAACGGCCGGGCGCGAGGCCGTTGTGGGTGCCGGTCACGGGCGGTCCGGGCGACGGCAGCGCCACGCCAAGCTTGCGCGCAGGACGGTTGCAGTCTGGCCGTTGCGGGCCGTGCGGTAGACTGCTTTTCGGGTGCCGATCGAGCCATGGTCGGCAGGTTCATGCGTCGGTCGGGCCGCCACGCAATCCGGTGAGCACCATGAACCCTGCCGACACGCCCACGATCCAGATCATCGCGGCCACGCTCTTCGCGCTGGCCCTGATCCACACCTTTGCCGCCAAGCAGTTCGAGCGGCTCGCCCATCGCTATCCACGGCACGCCGGGCTGTTCCATCTCATCGGCGAGATCGAGGTCGTGTTCGGCTTCTGGGCCATCGTGCTGGTGTTGGTGCTGGCCCTGGCCAGTGGCGCAAGCCAGGCGCTGGCCTATGCCGAGTCACGCAACTACACCGAGCCGCTGTTCGTGTTCGTGGTGATGGTCATCGCGGCGTCGCGGCCGGTGCTGGCCACCGTGCTGGCCCTGGTGCGCACGACGGCCGCGGTGCTGCCGGTGCCCACGCCACTGGCCAGCGCCTGGCTGGGCCTGGCGGCCGTGCCCCTGCTCGGCTCGCTGATCACCGAGCCGGCGGCCATGACGATTGCCGCACTGATGCTGGCGCCGCAGATCTTCCGGCCCGACATGCCCGAGCGCATCAAGTACTTCGCGCTCGGCGTGCTGTTCGTCAACGTCTCGATCGGCGGAACCATGACCTCCTACGCGGCGCCGCCGGTGCTGATGGTGGCCGCCACCTGGCAATGGGACAGCGCCTTCATGCTGGCCACCTTCGGCTGGAAAGCGGCGCTGGCGGTGGTGGTCAACGCGACGGCCTGCGCCTGGGTGCTGCGCAGGCACCTGACCAGGCCGGACGATGCCGCGCCAGGCCCCGACACCGGCAGGCCGGTGCCGAAGGCGGTGGCCGCGGTGCACCTGGTGCTGCTGGCAGGGGTGGTCGTGCTGGCGCATCACCCGGTGGCCTTCCTGGCGCTGTTCCTGATGTTCCTGGGGTTCACCCAGGCCTATGCACGCCACCAGAGCCCGCTGATCCTGAAGGAGGCGCTGCTGGTCGCGTTCTTCCTGGCCGGGCTGGTGGTGCTGGGCGGCATGCAGAGTTGGTGGCTGCAGCCCATCGTCTCCAGCCTGGAACCGCTGGCGCTGTTTGCCGGCGCCCTCGGGCTCACCGCCATCACCGACAACGCGGCGCTGACCTACCTGGGCTCGCAGATCGCCGACATCTCCGAAGCGGCCAAATACATGCTGCTGGCCGGCGCCGTGGCCGGCGGCGGCCTGACCGTCATCGCCAATGCGCCGAACCCGGCCGGCGTGGCCCTGCTGCGGCGCGGCTTTGCCGACGAATCCATCGGCGCCGGCGGCCTGCTGCTGGGCGCTGCCGGCCCCACGGCCGTGGCGGCCGCGGCGTTTCTGCTGCTCTGAGCGCCGCGCGGCCGCGGTGCGGGCCGGATGCCGCGTCGCCGCCCCCCTCCGCCAGCCCGGGCAGTCAGTCGGGCTGGACCAGCGCTCAGGCCGGACGGACTGCCAGGCCCGGCAGCGCGTCCTTGGCGAAAGCGGCCAGCGCGTCGAACGAATCGATGCGCGTGGCGTCCGCATCGCGCGTGAGATGCGGCACCTTGGGGTCGATGACAAAGGCGCGATCGGCCTCGCGCAGCATCTCGAGGTCGTTCAGGTTGTCGCCGACGGCCCACACGCTCTGCACCGGCGGCGTGGCATCGTCCAGCCGGAAGCGGCGCACGACATGGCGCTTGCACGGCGCCGCGTCGCGGCCGGCACCCGGCGGCAGAAAGGCCGGGTTCAGGCGCAGTTCGCCGTTGCATACATCGGCGTCGAACTGCAGCGTGTGCGCCAGCGCGAAGTCGGCAAAGATCCGGCGCCGCAGGATCTCGGCGGCCACGAAGTAGCTGTCGCTGACCACGCCCACCATGAAGCCGGCGCGCCGCAGCCGGTTCACGCAGGCGATCACGCCGGGACGGATCGGCAAGGCATGCGCCACCCGCTCGAACTGCCGGCGGTGCACGAACTTGAACAGCGCGGCAATGCGCCCGCTGCGGCCGGCGGCGTCGTCCGTGCTGTCGAGCAGGCGCGCCAGCGCGGCCTCGTGCCCGGTGGCCCGGGCCAGTTCCACCGCGTAACGCTGCGGCGTGATCGTGCCGTCCATGTCCAGCAGCAGCAGCTGTGTGCGGCCGCGGCGCCGGGTGAGGATGTCGTCCAGCGTCGACGTGGCCTGGCGCTGCGTCTCGTACATCGCCGCGATCTGCTGCATGTGCAGCCGCCCTGCCGCACGCGCCCTGGCATAGATCACGCGCGACACCTCGTTGGCCATCGCGGTGAGGTCCAGCAGGGGCTGGCTGTCGTGCTCGAGCGAACCGATGTCGACCTCGGCCAGGCGCGCGCCGGCGGTCTGCGCATCGATCAGCAGGCCGATGTCCACGCCGTAGCCGTCCTCGAACTCCAGGGTCTGCAGCAGCGAGGCGCGGGCCGCGATCAGGCCGCCCAGCGGTTGGGCGAAGTGTGCGAGCTCGGGAAAGAACACCTTGAGCATGGGCTTGGCCGTCAGCTCGGTCACGCGGCCGCCCACGCGGCCGAAGCGCGCCTTCACGAAATCGGCGCCGCCCTCGAGCAGTGGCTGGCACAGCGTGCTGACGATGTTCGGGCGCAGCCCCGAAAGATCGCCGTCGAGGTAGACGATCAGCTCGCATTGCGCGGCCTGCACGCCGTCACGCATCGAGGCGCCCTTGCCGAGCATGGTGCTGGTGATGACCTCGGCGCCCGCCTGCCGGGCCAGACGCACCGTGTCGTCGATGGAACTGTCGTCGACGACGATCACCTCGGCGGTGGCCGGATCGGACAGGGCATGGCGCACCACATCGGCGATGCGGGCCGCCTCGTTGAGGGCCGGAATGACCACCGTGGCGCAGGCCACCAGGGCGGGCGGCGCGGCGTGGCGCACTGGGGTAGCCTCAGGCTGCGCCTTTGGGTATTCGCCCTTGGGGCGGCCCGGCGGGCTCATGGCCGCTGCGGCTGCGCGGCGCCGACCGTCGGAACCGGCAGCATGGCCGCCAGCTCGTGGTACATCGGCCGCGTGACCAGGCGCGCCACCGCGCTGGACAGCAGCGCGCAGGCCATCAGGCTCAGCACCATGGCCTGGCCCGACACCATCTCCATGACGATGATGAAGGCCGTGATCGGGCCGCCGGTGGTGGCTGCCAGAAAGCCGGTCATGCCCATCGCGATCAGCGGAATGGCGGCTTCACGGCCCATGCCCATGAAGTGCGCCACGTCATGGCCGATGCCGGCCCCGATGGCCAGCGACGGCGCGAACACCCCGGCCGGCACCCCCGACCACGCCGAGAGCCAGGTGGCACAGAACTTCAGCAGGGTGTAGACACCCGGCAGCTCGCCCTGCCCCTCCAGCAGCGCGCGTGTGGTGAGGTAGCCCGCACCCGCCGTGGCGCCCTGGGTGGCCAGCCCGATCACGGCCACCGCCAGGCCGCAGCCGGCGGCAAAGCGCAGCGGGTGGGCACTGCGCCAGCGGCTGAAACGGTCGGGCAGGCCGCGCACCGAGACCACGATCAGGCGCGCGAACAGCCCACCGGTCAGACCGGCCACCAGGGCCACCAGCAGGCCGGGCAGCAGCAGCTGCCATGACAGCGCCTGCACGCGCAGGCGGCCGAAGTAGGTCTCGTTGCCAAACACCGCCACCGCCACCAGGCCGGCCAGCACGATGGCCGCGATGACCAGCGAGCTGTGCGCGATGTGCCGGCGCCGCGTGAGCTGCTCCAGCGCGAAGACGATGCCACCCAGCGGCGTGTTGAAGGCCGCCGCGATGCCGGCCGCCGCGCCGGCCACCATCAGGTCGTGCGCATCGATGCCCGACTGCGGCGACAGCCAGCGCCGGGCGCCGACCATGACGCCGGCGCCCACCTGCACGGTGGGGCCCTCGCGGCCGATCGACAGGCCGGCCAGCAGGCCCCCCGACACCAGACCGATCTTGTGCAGTGACACCCGCAGCGACACCAGCCCTGCGCTCTGCGGCGCCGGCAGGTCGTCGTCGAGGGCGCGCACCACCTGCGGAATGCCCGAGCCCAGCGCGCCGGGCACGAAACGGCGCGCCCACCACAGCAGGGCCACGGTGAGCGCTGGCGTCCACAACAGCGTGAGCCAGCGGCCATGCGGCCCCCAGCCCTCCAGGTGGCGGAAGCCTTCGATCGCCGCCTCGGCCAGCAGCGTGAAGGCGACCACGATCGCTCCGGTGGCCGCCGCGTAGGCCAGCACCACGGTGCGGTCGATCCACTGCCGACCGGCCAGCAGCTCGCGCTGCAGGTTGTGCCAGAACTCGGGCTCGACATCGCGCGCGGCGCGCCAGCCGCCGCCCAGCACCGCACGCGCCATGCGCACCACGCCCATCGGCCACGGCGCGCGCGGCGCCACCTCGTCAAGCGGTGCGGACATCTTCTCGGGCGCGCGCGGGATGGGGGACAGCCGGCCGACACGCAGGCGGGGCAGGCCGGGCTGGGGTGTGGGCGCAGGCAGGCTGCCGGTTCATCATGCATGCAATTGTATTTGCACAATTGCATGTCGCCGCACCCACGCTTTCCCGCAGCGGCGCGCCCGCGCCGCCTGCCGCTGGCGCAGGCCCTACATCTGCGCCAGCGGAATGCCCGCCGCCTGCTCGTCGGCGTGCAACAGTTCCAGCAAGCGGCCGAGGTCCTGGTCCAGGCGTGCGAGGGTTTGCTCGTCGAGCGCCGCCAAGGCCTCCGGCAGCACGCCCGCAAACGGGCCTGGCGCCTTGCGCAGCACACGCACGCCGGCAGGCGTCACGCGCAGGCGCGTGGCACGGCGGTCAGGGCCGTCCCGGTTGGTGACGATCAGCTCCGAGGCCACCATCGCGCGGATCAGGTTGCTGGCCGTGGTCTGGTGGATATCCATTGCCCTGGCCAGGCCGCCCACCCCGATGTCGGGATGCGCCTGGATCACGCTCAGTGCCCACAGTTGCGCCCCGCCGACCCCAGCCTTCTTCTCGACTTGCTGGAAGTGCGTCTTGACGGCATTGAACACCGAGCGAAACCGCCGCAACACCCGCGTCGCGGGCTCGATCGGCGGTGCCGGCGTGGCGGGGGCGACGGACGACGGGCGTGGCTTCTTGCCGGATGACTGTGCTGGCATGCAGAAATCATAGGCGGGCTGTCCGCAGCGACGCCGGCATGCAGAAAAAACGGGGCCCGGATGGGCCCCGAAAAAAGTCAGCTCCTGCCCGCGCATCGCCGTTAGGAACGATGTGCGGCAGCCGGATTGTATTTGGATAAATGCATTTTGCGGTGTGACCGGTTCCGCCCGAGGCCGGGATGGTTTTCCCCGATGGGCGTGGCCCGAACACGACTGGCGGCAGCAAGCGCTTGACGCCATCACCGCGGCGCGCCACAGTGGCCGCTTCGATCCACCCACCGCCGGAGGCTGCCATGGAAAAGACCACTGACCTCGCCCTCGCGTGGGTCTGCCTGCCGGCCGTCGGAAGCCGCCGCGCCTGACCACGGCAGCGGGTCGCCTGACCCGCCATCGCCGCCGCGTGATGGATGCCGGCCGTCGCCGCTGACGATCTGGCGCACACCCACCGCCTGCTCCCCGCCCCCCTGTTCCGTGCCCCACGGGCACGCGGGTGGCGTGCGCCTGCGCGCTGCCCCATCACGAGCACGACATGATCGATTCAGACACCCTGGCCCGGCTGCGCCGCATCGGGCTGACCCAGGCATTGCTGCAGCAGCTGGCTGCCTTGCCATTCGACGCTGAACCTGGAACGCCCCCCGACGCCGACGCCCTGCCCGACATCCATCAGGCGCCGCAGCTGCGCCGCGTGGTCGAGGTGCAGCGCGAGCATGTGCTGCTGCACGATGGCGACACCACCACCGCAGCGCGTGCGCTGCCCCGGCTGATCGTGGCGCTGCAGCAGCAGGCCGATGCCCTGGCCGTCGGCGACTGGGTGCTGGCCCGGCCCGACGAATGGCAGCACTGGTGGGTGCACGCCCGCGTGCCGCCGTGCAACCAGCTCACGCGCCGCCTGCACGACGGGCGCGACAAGCTGGCGCGGGTGGTCATCGTCAGCAATGTCGACACCGCGCTGCTGACCATGGGCCTGGACCACGACTTCAGCCTGCGCCGCCTGGAGCGCTATGTGGCCCTGGTGCGCCTGGCCGGCGTGGCGGCGGTGGTGGTGCTGACCAAGGCCGACCTGTGCGCCGACGCGGGCAGTCGGCTGGCCGCGGTGCGCGCGATGCTGCCGGCCGGCACCGAGGCCCTGGCCGTGAACGGCCAACAGCCTGCGGCGGCGCAGGCGCTGGCGCCCTGGCTGGGTGCCGGCAACACGCTGGTGCTGCTGGGCTCCAGCGGCGCGGGCAAGAGCACGCTCACCAACACGCTGTGCGGCGCCACGCTGCAAGACATCGGCGGCACGCGCAAAGGCGACGGCCGTGGCCGCCACACCACCACCGCCCGCAGCCTGCACCGCGCGCTGGGCGGTGCCTGCATCATCGACACGCCGGGCCTGCGCACGCTGCGCCTGGACACCGACGAGGCCGCGCTCGGCACGGTGTTCGACGATGTCGCCACGCTGGCGCAGCAATGCCGCTTTCGCGACTGCCGGCATGAGCAGGAGCCGGGCTGTGCCGTGCGGGCCGGCCTGCCGGCCGAGCGCCTGCGCAGCTTCCACAAGCTGCGCCGTGAGGCCGGGCGTGACACCATGAGCCTGCTGGAGCGCCAGCGCCAGCTGTCGGAATGGAAGGCCCGCGGCCGCGCCGGCCAGGCCCGTGCCAGGGACAAGCGCGCATGACGCCACGCACGCATCCGGTGCGCGCCGCCGCGCGTAGCAGCCCACATGGCCAGGCACCTGCCCACCCCTCCCAAGCGCTGCGCCCGCCGAGCGCGGGGCATCGCGCTGTCATCGGCGGGCCATCGAGGCAGGGTCACAATGCGGGTCGTCGTGCCGTCCATGCCCTGCGCCCAAGCTGCCACCGTCCCCGCGCCCCGCCGGCGCCCCGGGGCCTGAGGGTCTGCACGCCATGCAAGCCTTGCGCAAGCCCATGCAGCCAGGCCAGGCCGCGCACCGCCGCCTGGTGTGGCTGCTGATCGCGGCCTTGATGGCCTATGCCTGCTCGTCGGCCACGCTGCGCATGCTGGGCCCGGCGCACTGGCATGCGGGGTCGGCCGCCGGCATCGGCAGCACGGCACCCCATGGCACATCGGGTTCGTCGCTCACGGCCTTGCGCGGCTGGCTGGGTGACATCCGGGCGCTGGGCGAGCGCCTGCACGCCAGCGGCCATGCCCTGGGCCTGCCGGCGCACGCCCACAGCCACGGCCACGACAGCGTGCTGCGCCACTGGCACGCGCCGCACGACGACAGCGTGCGCGCGCTGGGCCACGCGGGTGCGTCTGCCGAGCTGGCCGATCTGGCGGCCGCGGCGGCGCTGGGCACGGCCACGCTGCTGCTGGCGCCCGGCCCGAGCGGCCCGTGGCAAGGCATGGCGCTGGCCAACGGCAGCTGGCCGCGGGGTGCCACGCCGCACTGGTACGACGCCGACCCGGCCCCCGCCCTCGATCCACCGATCGTCTGACCGGACGCGTTTTCGCGTCCGGCTGGATGCGCAACACCATCCACCGGCTCCGATGGCGCCGCGCATGACGCGTGGCGCTCCGATTCCACCTCGTCCGCACGCCCGGTGCGGCGGCGGGCGTGACGGAGACGAACTTGGAACACGACGATCCCATCGACCTGGTCGAGGCCGGCCGACGCCTGGGCCACGACCTCTGGGCGCTTGACCGCCTGCCGGCGCACGACAACTGGCCGCAGCCGGTGCGCGAGGGCTTTGCCGGTGCACGCCTGCAAGCCTGCCCGCGGCGGCTGCCCGAGCGCTACACCCGCAAGTTCCTGCAGCTGCGACTGGGCGCACTGGAACGCGGCCGCGTGGTGGCAGCCGATGTCACCCCGGCGGCGCTGCGCCAGCTGGACTTGCCGCGCTGCCCGGTGACGCGCGAAGCCCTGAGCGCCGGCACCGGCACGGCGACCGACTGGTCGATCGACCGGCTCAACAATGACGGCGGCTATGCCTTGGCCAACCTGGCGGTGATGTCGGTGCGCGCCAACCGCGCCAAGGCGTCGCTGGACTTTGCTGCCGTGCTGGCGCGAGCGCAGGCACCGCAGGCCAGCGACGGCCTGACGCCGTCGGCCTGGCAGCGCATGGCGGTGCTGATGCTCGGGCCGGCCTTTGCGTTGCGCCCGGCCGAGGCGCCAGACCTGCCGCTGTGCGCGCCGCTGCCCACCAGCAGCCTGCGCACCGCCACCCAGCAGGTGCAGCGCCTGCTCACGCTGGCCGCCGGGCGCGCCGCCGACCGCAACCGCCTGCTGCGCGCGCTGATGCCGCCGCAGTCGGCCGAGACGGCGGTGCGGCAGCTGGCCCTGCTGGCCAACCAGTTGCACCATGCGCTCAAGCGCCTGCCACCGCAGGCCGAGCCCTGGGACGCCTGGCTGGCCCCGGAAGCCATGGCCTGCCTGCATGCCTGGCGTGCCAGCCTGGGCCCGGCACTGTGGGCCGAGGTGGCGCGGCGCGCCGGCCTGCTGGCCGGCGGCCAGGCGGTGAACGCCAGAACGCTGGCGCCCTGGCAACTGGCCTGCCGCGGCTACCTGCACGGCCACGGCCCCGGCGCCGCCCGCACCCACTGACCCTCAACACTCGCCCAGGGCCCGCCGGATAGCCGCCGCGGGCCCCCGGCGCGAGTGCGCCCACCCATGACCATTCGAACCCGATGACCTTTGCCATGACCGCCACCCGACCCAGCCATGCCCCGCACAGCCCCTGGGCGCCAACCCGACCGCCCAAGGCACCCATCACAGCGCCCGTCACCGCGCCCGGCCCGCGCCACGCCATCGCCGCGGCATGCTGGGTCACGCTGAGCCTGCTGCCTGGCCTGGTGGCGGCGCAGGCTGCCAGCACCAGCACCTACGCCGGTCCCGGCATCCACGTCGCGCAGAGCGTGCAGATCACCGGCCAGCACTACGACAACGCCGTGGGCTCCAGCGATGCCGCCTCGCAGGGCGTGATCCGCGCCGAGTTGCTCAAGAGCCGCCCGGCACTGCGTCCCGGCGAGGTGCTGGAGTTCGTGCCCGGTGTCATCGTCACGCAGCACTCGGGCGACGGCAAGGCCAACCAGTACTTCCTGCGCGGCTTCAACCTCGACCATGGCACCGACTTCGCCACCAGTGTCAACGGCATGCCGGTGAACATGCCCAGCCACGGCCACGGCCAGGGCTACACCGACCTGAACTTCCTGCTGCCCGAGCTGGTGGAGCGCATCGCCTACCGCAAGGGCCCGTACTTCGCCGGCAGCGGCGACTTCGCAGCCGCCGGCGGCGCTGACATCGCCTACCGCACGCGGCTGGAAGCGCCCTTCGTGCAGCTCACCCTCGGTGAGCGCGGCTACCGGCGTGCGGTGGCTGCCGGCTCGGCCGAGCTGCAACCCGGCGTCACCGCACTGGCCGCACTGGAATGGATGGGCAACGACGGCCCCTGGACCACACCCGAGGGCCTGCAGCGTCGCAACGCGGTGTTCACGCTCAGCGGCGGCACCGCAGCCCAGGGCTGGCAGGCCAGCGCCATGGCCTACTCGGCACGCTGGACATCCACCGACCAGGTGCCCGAGCACCTGATCGGCGGCACGCTGGACGGCCGCAGCTTCGGCCGTTTCGATGCGCTGGACAGCAGCGATGGCGGCAAGACCTCGCGCTACAGCCTGTCGGGCCAGTGGCACCGCCTGGGCGCGGCCGGCAGCACACGCGTCAGCGCCTACGCCATGCGCTACCGGCTGCAGCTGTGGTCGAACTTCACCTATGCGCTGGACCGCCCCGACACCGGCGACCAGTTCGAGCAGCGCGATCAGCGCAGCATCTACGGGCTGTCGGCCAGCCACAGCATCGAGCACAGCCTGGGCGGCCTGGCCGCGCGCAGCGAGCTGGGCGCGCAACTGCGCCACGACCGCATCCGCGTGGGCCTGTACGACACCGCCACACGGCAGGTGCTGGGCACCACGCGCGATGACCAGCTGCGCGAAACCCTGGGCGGGCTGTACGGCCAGACGGCGCTGGAATTCACGCCCTGGTTGCGCGGCGTGTTCGGCCTGCGCGCCGACCGCATCCAGGCCAGCGTGAGCAGCCTGACGCGGGCCGAGAACTCGGGCCGGGCCGCCGCCACGCAGTGGTCGCCGCGCGGCTCGCTGGTGTTCGGGCCCTTCGCGGCGCTGGGCCGGACCGAGTTCTTCATCAATGCCGGGCGCGGCCTGCACAGCAACGATGCGCGCGGCATGACCATCCGCACCGATCCCAAGACCGGCGACCCGGCCGACGCCGTGCCGCCGCTGGCCGCCAGCCGCGGCTGGGAGCTGGGCATGCGCACCGAGGTGCTGCCCGGACTGCAGAGCTCGCTGGCGCTGTGGCGGCTGAACGCCGACTCCGAGCTGGTCTATGTGGGCGACGCCGGCGCCACCGAGGCGTCATCGGCCAGCCGACGCCACGGCGTGGAGTTCAACAACCGCTGGCAGCCGGTGCCCTGGCTGCTGCTGGACGCCGATCTGGCCTGGACACATGCGCGCTTTGCCAACGGCGACCACATTCCCAACGCGGTGGACCGGGTGGCCTCGCTGGCCGCCACGCTGCGCAAGCTGGGGCCCTGGAGCGCCAGCCTGAACTGGCGCTACCTGGGCTCGGGCGCGCTGGTCGAGGACAACAGCGTGCGCAGCGACTCGGCCATCACCACCAACCTGCGCCTGAACTACAGTCTGCCGGCCCAATGGGGGCTGGGACGCCACAGCGAGCTGAGCCTGGACGTGTTCAACCTGTTCGACCGCAAGGTCCATGACATCCAGTACTACTACGAGTCGAAGCTGGCCGGCCAGGACGCCTGGACCGGTCGCCATGTGCACCCGGCCGAGCCGCGCACGCTGCGCCTGACCATGAAGCTGGGGTTCTGAGCATGGCCCGCGCCGCGTGTCCCGGGCCGCTTGCGCCCTTGCCGTCTCGTCGCCGGGCGCGCCCGCAGGTGCGGTGCCTGCATGGCCGGTGCCTGGTGGCCGCGCTGCTGGCCACCGCGCCGCTGTGGGCGCAGGCCCACAGTGAGGCCGGTGCCGGCATCGGCGGCGGGCTGCTGGCCGGCATGCTGCATCCGCTGCTGGGCCTGGACCATCTGGTGGCCATGGTGGCCGTGGGCCTGTGGGGTGCCTTCCTGGGGGCACCGGCCCTCTGGCTGCTGCCGGTGGTCTTTCCGCTGGTGATGGCCGCAGGCGCCGTGCTGGGCATGGCCCAGGTGCCCCTGCCCGCCGTGGAGGTGGGCATCGCCGTCTCGGGCATCGTGCTGGGGCTGATGGTGGCGCTGGCGGCACGGCCGCCGCTGCCGGCGGCGGCGCTGATCGTCGGCGCCTTCGCCATCTTCCACGGCCATGCCCATGGTGCCGAGCTGCCGGCGGCCGCCAATGCGCTGGCCTACAGCCTGGGCTTCGTGGTCAGCACTGGCGCGCTGCATGTGGCCGGCATCGGCCTGGGCCTGCTGGTGCGCTGGCCTGCCGGTCGCTGGGCAGTGCGCGCCACCGGCCTGCTGATCGCGCTGGTGGGCCTGGCCTACCTGGTGGGGCGGTGATGGTGCGCCGATGCGCCTTGACGCCCACGCACGTGGCGGCGCCTGGGCATGCGGGGCCGCGGCCGCCCGGCAGGGCCGCTGCAGCCGGCCTGCTGGCCACCGGCGCCCTGCTGCCCGGCACCGCCCTGGCCCATGGCTCGGCGCAGGGCCTGGGCGCCTTCTGGAACGGCGTGGTGCACGCCTGGACCGAGCCGTCGCAGCTGCTGGCCCTGCTGGCCCTGGGCCTGTGGCTGGCCACGCTGACACTGCAGCGCGCCGATGAACTGCGCAGCCTGGTGGCCGGCGCCGCCGGCTTCGGCCTGGCGGCGCTGGCGGCCGGCCTGTCGGGCCAGGGCCTGCCCGTCGCCGACAGCGGCCTGCCCGACCGGCTGCTGCAGGCGCTGGGCCTGCTGCTGGCCCTGGCCACCGTGGCCGATCTGGCGCGCCGCTGGCCCCCCAGTGCGCGGCTGGCGCCGGTGGGCTGCGGCCTGGTGCTGGCGGGCACGGCCCTGGCCAGCCCGGCAGGCACGCTGCGCGGCCTGGACGCCCTGGGCTGGACGGCCGGTGTCGCGCTGGGCGTGGCGCTCAGCGTCACCTACACCGCCAGCGGCGCCGCCTGGGTCCGCCGGCGGCTGCGCGTAGGGCCGGTCGTGCCGCGGGTATTGGCCTCATGGCTGGCCGCCAGCCTGTTGCTGGTGATGGTGCTGCCGCTGGTGGCCGTGCCGCGTCCGGTGGCCGGGGCCTCCAGCCCATCCAGCCCGGCCAGCGCGGCACCACGCTGAGCCGCGCCTGGCCCGCACCGCGCCCACGCCGTGCCGTGGCAACTTGGGTCAGACTCCGGTGACGGGCGCCGCAGGCAAGGCAGTGCAGGCGCCCCAGGCCCTTCCGACACCGAACCCCAGGAGACCCGATGTTCCGCGCCATCCACCTTGAACAGAACGCCGACAAGAGCACCGCTGCGGCAGTGAAGAGCCTCGACGACACGGCCCTGCCGGTCTTCGAGGCCCGCGGGGTCACGGTCGACGTGGCCCACTCCACCGTCAACTTCAAGGACGGGCTGGCCATCACCGGCCGTTCACCGGTGGTGCGCAAGTGGCCGATGGTGCCGGGCATCGATTTCGCCGGCACGGTGTCGTCCAGTGACGACCCGGCCTGGCAGCGCGGCGATGCCGTGGTGCTGAACGGCTGGGGCGTGGGTGAATCGCACTGGGGCGGCCTGGCCCAGAAGGCGCGCGTGCTGGGCGACTGGCTGGTGCGGCTGCCGGCCACGCTGAGCGCCTTCGAGGCCATGGCCATCGGCACCGCCGGCTACAC
>CAYPDO010000018.1:11214-22655 GCA_964409495.1 uncultured Bordetella sp. | reverse complement strand
CGGGAGAAGAGCCAGTGCCTCCCGCATCCCGCGAGCAGTGGGGATGCCAGCGTCGATGATCACAATCCCGTTGCCGGTCGTCGCGTCGAGAATCACGTTCGGGTCTGGTGCGGTCTTGGCGTCTGTCATGTTGATGTACCTGGCGATGCAGTCCACAGATTGTGGTCGCGGAGGGGCCATAACAGTCGACCAAGTGGCCTAGAAAAAACAAAACCCATCGCGTCGAAACGAGATGGGTTGAGGGGTTGGTCAGACCGGAAGCGAACTTCGGTCTAGGCTTGTGAGCCTTTCTACGGTGTTTCCGAGAGCAGCGCTGGTAGCTGCCGATCAAACGGCGGCGGCGACGATCGCCATAGACTTTTCGATGTTCTCGGAAATCTCATCATTGAACATCGCCTTGGCGACCAACCTCAGTCTCGATCGTCATCAAAAAGCTCTAGGGGTCGTGCCGTGACCAGACCCGGAACAGCAGGTTCGCACCGCGATTGAAGTCGCTTGGCCTCGAAGAAGCAATCAGCTGCTTCACATATCTCGGCCTTAGTCGAGTCAAGAAATGCCGAATCCACTGGCCGGGATCGAAGCAACGTGGCGAACTTCGAGAACTGGGTCCAATCCTGTCCATCGAATCGTTGGCGGTCGGAAGGAAGTGAAACGTTGACCTGTGCCAAATGGCAAAGATCGCCTCGATAGACAGCAGACGATGTAATCAGGTTTGAGCGGTAACCATCAGCGCTCACGCTGGCCTCAAGCGGATCGACCCACACGAAGTCGCGGCCTTCAGGTGTGAAATCCGGGCGAGACAGAAACAACAACTCAAAGCGACCCTCCCACGGCGAATTGCAGCCTAGAAAGACAGCGTCCATGCTGCTTTCGACACAGCTCATTCGTTCATCGAAAAGACTTGCGAGCTTCTCGAATTTCCCTTCTAGCTCGGCCGTTCGGGCAGCAAGTCTCGCGTCCCTGGAAAGCTGCCGAACATCGGCGGCGACGCGGCGATGCAGTTCCTGAAGCCTACGTTCTTCACGCAGCTGTTCGAGTTCAAGGCGACGAGTCGTCCTGGCCCGAAGAAGCTCCTCCAGCGAATTCGACTGGAGTACCGTGAACTCCAGCAGGTCGGAATTTGCGCCGACGTAGTCGAGTAGCCGACCGCGACAGCTACCCGAAAACCACTCAGTAGCGCCATCGATCGGGATGCCGAGGGCAACTGCATCGTGCTTCGAGATCGCCCACTTCCTGAAAGTCTTGTGAAGAGTCTTCTCCACATGGACTGCTTGCTGGCTGGAGTTCAGTCGAAGGGCGAAGGAACGCCCTAGGTCGATACTGTCTATGCCAAACGCCTCGGCACGATCCAGAACCGAGTTGGCCTTCCCAATCTTCAACAGGTCGCAGCGCCGATGCGTCAGGACATACACGTGGGAGTAGTCATGGGCTCGTTGGTCAGCCAACGGACCCCTTCCAGATTCCTCACCTTTCATGATCACCTCCAAAAGTAGTTGCGGTCTCGGCTGAGACCATGAGCATTGCGAAACGACATGGCTTGCATCAGCGATGAACCGCACAGGCGGCCGCAGTTGCTGGAAGACTCATGCGGCTCCACATAAAACAAAACCCATCGCGCCGAAGCAGGATGGGTTTAGGGGTGGTTCAGACCTGAAGCAAGCTTCGGTCTAGGCTTGTGGGCCTTTCTCATTTGCCGTTGGGGTCGGCTTCCACGAGTAGCTGTAGCCATCTGCTCGCTGAACGAGGGCGCAGTGCTTGTGGCTCAAGTTGAACCAAGGCATGGAACCGACTTTCAGTGCCTGTTGACCGGTCGCTCTCACGGCTATGCGGCCGAAATGTTTCCCCGCGAATTTCCCCTTGGGAACTTCCGCAGTGACCATGTCTCCGGTCTGGAACCCGAAGTGCATCTTCTGCCGCGACTTGTGAGCCCTTGGAAAGCCGAAACGATCGATAAGTGCACGCTGGTACGCGCCCCGGCCGGTCGACTTAACCGCAACGGTCTGCTGGTCCCAGCGTTCAATGGCGACAACCTTGCCAACGCACACAGCATCCAGGGCGTGAGACTTTGGCACCCCGAGCTGCGTGCGGTTGAACTTGGTTCTACCACCTGATGCGAGTTCAACCGGTAGGCCAATTGCCTTCAGTTCATTTGCCAGTCTCCAACGCGTCGCGTTGACGGCCGCAGCGTCCTTCAACGGACTCTTTGCTGACGCAAGAATTCCCTTCAAGCGCACCTGATCCTTGGCCAGGAACTCCTGAATAGACCGGGCACCCTTCAGTTGGTTGCAACAACCGCAAGCCAGCGTCAGGTTGCTGATTCGGTCGGTTCCGCCGCGTGCTCGCGCAAGGATGTGCTCGATTTGCAGAGGAACATCTGTCGCGTCGCAGTAGGCGCACTTTCGTCCCCACTTCTCCAAGAGGTACTCACGAACCTCGTACCCGGCGAGCGTACCTTGCTGGTACTCGACACCGGCGACCTCGGGATTCTCAAGGGCCTGCATATCGAAGCGAACGAGTTCGCTGGCGATGTCTGACACTGGGGCCCAGCGCCGCAGCCTTTCGACCCACGACATCGTGCTGTGCACCCTGTGCATCAGCGATGGAGCCAGCCAGCCGTTCTTCTTGTTGCCACGATTCAGGAACCGAGGCGCTCGGTAGCGAAGCTGGCCACGCCGACGACGCCGAAGGCTTCTCCGCGCAGTAAGAGCTTCGCCGATCTGGCGACCACGATGTTCCAACTCGATGAGCTTCAGAGCAACAGACTTGCCGGGTGCCTCGCGGGTGAGCGCAATGCCGGTGGTCTTGCTGCCCGGATCGAGCTTGAGCTTGACAGGCTGAACTTCACCCGTCTCGCGCTGCTTGAGCCTGATTACGAAGGGGAAGGTGCGATGCACGACTGCCACTCCCTTCTTCAGCAGCTGCCTGGCTCTTGCAGATTCGCAAGGCATCAGCGGGTCGCCGTGCTTTGCTATGACAAATACTCTGGACATTGGATTACTCCTTTCAACTCGCCTTGCGGCGGTAACGTGTTTAGAAAACATCTCCCCTCGACCATGTTGCAGACCGGCGTTTGATTCCGATCCGTTTCGTACGTCCCCGATCGCTTGTCTGCTATCGGAACTTCTAGAGCCACGCACTGAGGAAGCATGCGTGGGTAGGTCTTGAGCCTATCTGCAACGTAGCGGGTTGGATACCGCTTGGTCTGGTCAGCCTGAGCACGCGGTCGGCACGAGATTGCCGCGCGCGCGCGGGGGACTGACGTCTTCCAGGAGACAGCGACCGGCACGTTTCGCAGTTGCCACGCGCGCGCGGGGGACTGACGGCCTGCTGAACGGTGGCGGCCTGATCTTCATTGGTCGCATCGCGCACTATTCGAACTCATTCATTCGTACACTCCATTTCTGTTGAGAAGCGGATTACTCCGCGACCTCGCCTTGCGGCGGTAACGTGTTTGGAAAACATCTCCCCTCGACCATGTTGCAGACCGGCGTTTGATTCCGATCCGTTTCGTACGTCCCCGATCGCTTGTCTGCTATCGGAACTTCTAGAGCCACACACTGAGGAAGCATGCGTGGGTAGGTCTTGAACCTATCTGCAACGTAGCGGGTTGGGTACCGCTTGGTCTGGTCAGCCGTGAGACACGCGCTCTTGTTGGCAACTGTTGCCTCGCGCGCGCGGGAGGCTGACGTGTTCCACGAGAAGGCCACGGGAACCCTGCGGGTTGCCTCGCGCGCGCGGGGGGCTGACGCCATACATAACACCGCAAAGCGGACTTCGGCGAAGTCCTGAAACCTTGCCCGACGAGATTCCTTGCATCGCGTGATAACGCGGCAGGCCAACGCCAAGGCCGCACAGCGGCAAACAGCGGCGCTCGACCACCAACGTGAGCGCGTAGCTCCCGGCGTTCACCGCTCCGAGGCTTGCGGGGCCTCGCGATAGCGCCGGCCCTGCATCATCGGAGCGGAGAAGACTTCCTGCGCGCTTTCGAGGGATGCCTCCGCTCTGACTTCCGCCGAAGGAACCTAGAGGGGATCGATCAAGCGGATTTGCCCAGTCGCTGATGCGGCCTGGACGCACGCACTGCGATAGGTGTGCACGACCGCCAGGGCAAGGGTGCACCACAGCGCGAGCGAGATTTCTCCCTTGAAGGCCATCGCAAGAGCCAACACCGAGAAGACGATCAGTTCGCCCGTGAGGATCGTGATGCCCCGGCAAGACTTGGGATGATTGCGCTTGACTGCCCGAAGGACGACATGAGCCCCGAACGCTGTAGAGATCGGTATGAGCGCGCTGAAAGCCTCAATCAGGATGTCGTTCAGCATCATCTCGTGCTCCTTCATTCGCCCCTTTGGTTCGCCGACTGCATTGCCGCGAGACTCAAGGATAGGAGAGATGCTGGCGACACGCACGGAAATGAGAGCCGCAAGACGCAGGCATCTCGCGAACGCGCGAGCGAAGTGTTCAGAAACTGATAACTTGCTCCCGGCCAATCGCTTCCTCTCCACCAAAAGAGAAACCCACCGCGCCGAGGCGTGATGGGTTCTGGGGTGGTTCAAAGCTTGCGGATCGCAATCAACTGACGGCCTGCGGACACATGGAGTGCCGCCAACTGAACACTTCGTTTGCAGCCCAAAGGCCAGAAGCCGTACAGCGGTCGGGCTGAGTCAGCGTCCGCTTACGAGGTCGGCGTAAAACGCGTCTACCTCGTCGATAAGCCACTTTGAGTCTCGGGTGTCGTCACCTTCGAGGTACTTCACGCGGAAGACGTTGCCTGCTGTTGTGACGACAGACCATGCACGCTCGGAGCAGTCGAAGCCATCGGGAAGCTTGACCACGAGAGAGCCGTCAGCCCGGATGTCCGAATTACAGATGTCGCTGGCGCCAGCCATCAACGTGCCCGCGACCACCGTCTCGGTATCTCCACGCAGCAGGTCGGCGAGAGCCTGGAGGTTCTCTGCTGCCTCTACGGAGGAGGCGCACTCAGGCGCGTCGGTGAAGACATCGCCGAGAGCGGCAAAGCTTGCAAGTGCCGCCCGCATGAGCGCCTCATGCGACGGAGGTGGAGTGGCCTCGATGACTTGCACACTGGGGAACGGCGGCGGGTCGTCGTTTGCTCCGCTCATGAAGGACATGATGTAGTTCTGAAACTCGTCGTCGTCACCGCAGACGAGGAACAACTCGTCGCTCTCGAACCAACTGACGAGCCCATCGATGCGCACCGGGATGCACTCGATGCGGTCGCGGCCATGCTTGGGCTGGTCCTCGAACCAGAACGAGTCCGGCGTGACGACCAGCCTGGGCGCGTTCAAGTTCAACTCGGTGTCGAGACTTGCAGGAAGCCAGGCGTCGGGTGCCCGAGCGATCGAGACCGACTCGAAGCTGTTCGCGGTGCAGACAGCGCGCAGCGACAGCACGCGCCTGATGAAGTTCTCATCGACGTGAACGATCACAGCGACAGGCGTGATCAGTTGTTCGCCAATGTCATTGGCCTGTATGTAGGCTGTCCTGGTGGTGGGCATGGCTGCCTCCTTACTTCAAAGTGGGTTGAGGAAAGCGCAGTGCTGTGAACATGGCGAGCCCATGGGTGCATTGCCTTCCCGTCATTCCTTGCAGCCGATAAGAATCGGCCAGAGCCAATCCCTCAGGATGGGGGCGGGTCGCTGACCGTCAGGAGTGCTACGTGGGACAGCCGAAAGGCGTTGGCACGTAGACACGGCTCCCGCCAGCGGTGAGCAGTCAGAGGCCTAGAGGACCCCCCCTCGTGTTCCACAGGCGTTCGGCTATCGATTAGGGAAGTAGCGAAGTCAGTTGTCCGCCGGCTCGTGACGCGAGAACGAACATGTGGACAACTTCGAGTTGCCGCTCCCGAAAGTCACTTTTTTCTAGTGTCGCTTTGACGTTTTGTGCTTTGAAATTTCACGTCGAAGGCCACTGATGCCAGCCCAAGTTATTGATTTGACTAAGGTTTCTCGAATGCGTAGCCCATGTAAGTGAGGCAAAGTGCGTCGCTGGCTGTGATAGATATACGTGGCCAGAATTTCCGATTGCCCAATAGCTTCGGAGATGCATGGTGTTGGTACTCAGTTGGAGAAATGAGACCCGCAGGGGGTTGCTCAGCCGGTTTGCGTGCAGCCTCATCGCTCACGGTGTGGTGCGGATGGCCTTTGCCATGCTTGCGGCGATGCTGTGGTCTTCGGGTGCGGCGGCGCAGTCAACCTCGACTGCCGAGCGCTTCTTCAACTCCGCCGCAGAAGCGCAGAACGCCTGTACGGCTGAGCCGGTCCAGTATTACTGCGGACCCGACGGGCAGCTCTACCAGAGCGCCTGCAACACGATTGCGGGCCCCCATGGCGCAGGCTTGTCGAAAGTCACGCGCGTCGAGATGAAAAAGCCGGGTGGCATGGGAGCGTGCTACTACTCGGCAGGGTCAAGCCTTAAGTACACGTACTACATCTGGAAGGACGATGGCTGCCCAGGTGGTACTACGTTTGTCGGGCCTGGGCCGAATGACTGCATGAACACTACGTTCGCGGCCTTCTCGGCAGACAACCAGAAGGGTTGCGGCGGCGGTGACGGAAACGGCGGTACGTGCCCGAAGCAGGATCAGCAAGGCGGAGAAGCAGCCAAGACCGACCTCGAAGGCAACCCAGTCAACAGTTCGAACGGCAACAAGACGCAGCGCGAGGTCGACATCGTCGGTGCCAACGGCGTGCCGGGCTTCGTGCGAACGTACAACAGCTTCGAGACACGCAACCTCGCAAACCTCGGCGTTGGGTGGGTACACAACTGGTCGATGCGCCTTGAGCGCACAGGCAACCAGATCGTGGCGCTGCGCCCAGATGGCGCCAAGCAGAAGTTCAACGGCAGTGGCGCTATCGGGTTCTGGTCCGCCGAGACCGACAGCAAGTTGCGGCTGGAGGAGAAGGAGTTCAGCTACGAACTTGCTTCGCAAAACGGCACGGTGGAGGTGTACGACAAATTCGGCCAGCTCACGGCGGTTCGTGACGCACGAGGCCTGGTCACCACTGTCGATCAGTCCGTGGGCATCCTGACCCAGGTGGTCGGGCCCTTCGGGCACAAACTGACTTTCACGTACTCCGGCAACACCGTCTCGGTGACCGACGCGGCCGGCCAGACGGTCACGTTCACGGTCAACTACTCGAATCTGCTGTCGGCTGCGTACCCGGATGGTTCCAGCCGCCAGTACCTGTACGAAGCTTTCTGGTTCCCGCACGGCCTCACAGGCATTGTGGATGGCACCCAAACTCGGATCGCCACTTACACGTACGAGTTTGCAAGGCTCCTGGCCATCGGAACCACCAGAGCCGGCGGCGTAGGTTCGAAGGCCATCTCGTTCAGCGCAGACGGCCTCATCGCCCAGATCACGGACTCCTTCGGGCGGCTGGTCACCAAGGTCCGAGAGCGTCTCTTTGGTCTCAACAAGACCAACGCGATCACGAATAGCGCCGACACCAAGACCGTCAGCAAGAGCTACGACGGCGCCGGCAACGTCTCCAGCGTCACGAACGAGGAAGGGCAGACCACTGCCTACGTATACGACGCGGCGAATCGCCTGGTCTCCCAGACGCGCGGCGTAGGCACCGCCATCGCGCAAACGACCACCACGTCC
Source organism: uncultured Bordetella sp. (assembly GCA_964409495.1). GTDB lineage: Bacteria > Pseudomonadota > Gammaproteobacteria > Burkholderiales > Burkholderiaceae_C > Pseudaquabacterium. The sequence continues at coordinate 15,025 of CAYPDO010000018.1, read as the reverse complement.
TACGCAGACAGCTTCTTCTCGATCCGCCAGGCGGTCTCGGAGCCCAGCGTGGCGTCCGGGCATGCGAGAACGACAAGCTACGTCTACGCCGATGCTCGATTCCCGCTCTTGCCCACCAGCATCACGGTGAGCGGCTTCACGCCAGCAGGCGTAGCGGTCGGCCGCAGCGTCTACATGACGTACGACTCCACCGGCCAGATTGCCGGCCTCGACGGACCACGAACCGACGTGGCGGATTCCGTGAGCTTCGAGCGCTGGCAGTGCACGACCGGTGGCGCCTGCGGCCAGTTGCGCAGGATCACGAACGCGATCGGGCAGATAACGACCTTCGACAGCTATGACGGTGCCGGACGGCTGACGCAGAAGACGACAGCCGATGGCATCGTCACCACCTACAGCTACTCGCCCCGAGGCAACCTCGCAAGCGTCACCGAAGCCGGCGGCGGACTCAGTCGCACGACGAGCTTCACCTACGACCTCGCGAGCCGGCTTGCCACGGCGAGCATACCCAGTGGCCAAGTCCTGACCTATGCCTACGACGGCGCCGACCAGTTGATCAGCGTCACGGACCAGTCGGGCAATCAGGTCATCTACACCTATGACACGCGCGGCAATCGAACCTCGCAGACCGTCAAGGACGGCTCCGGCGCCGTAGCTTTTGCGGTGACGATGGTCTACAACGAGCGCAGCTATCTGGCCTCCATCACCTCTGCAGGCTCGACGACCAGCCTCGGGACGGACGCACTCGGCAACGTGCTGCAAGTTCAGGACGGGCGCGGGAACACGACGACGAACCAGTTCGACGCCCTCAATCGGCTCTGGCGGACGGTCAACGCGGCGAATGGCAGCGCGACTGCGGGATTCACGCCGGCCGGCGAGATCGCACAAGTGATCACGCCAAACGGTGCGGCCTTCGGCTTCGAGATCGACGATCTCGGCAACGCATTAAGGGAACACAGTCCGGACCGAGGCACCGTGGCCATGGGGTATGACGGGGCCGGCAACTTGACGAGTCGGACCGACGCGCGGGGTGTGTTGACGAGCAACGCGTACGACGCCCTCAACCGGGTCACCAGCATCTCCTACCCATCCGGCGCCGAGAACGCCTCTTACGCGTACGACTCCTGCGGCGCCGGCCGGCTTTGCCAGGTGACGGATGCGAGCGGCACGAGAAGCTTCACCTACGATGGTCTCGGCCGCGTAAGCAGCGAGACTTGGCTAGCCTCGGCGGCGCTGGGGGGCCACAGTTTCACGACCAGCTACACATGGACCTCATTCAATCGCCCGGCAACCGTCACGGCACCTTCGGGCCGGCAATTGGCGTATAGCTACGACGCCAACGGCCGGGTCACCAGCGTCTCGTCTGGTGGCCAGAACATCGTCTCGGGCCGTTCATATCGGGCCGACGGCCTTCCAACGAGTCAGACCTTTGGGAACGGTGTGGTCGAAAGCCGGGCCTACGACACTGCGGGCCACTTGCTGACATGGTCCATCGGCTCGTTGGAGACGCGGACGTACACCTACGACGGCGCGGGTAATGTCGCGACGATCAGCTACGGCGGCACGACGCGGAACTACGGGTATGACGCCCTCGATCGCCTCGTCAGCGAGCCAGGCCAGGCGTTCGGCTGGGACGGCAATGGCAATCGACTGAGCGACGCCGCAGGGAGCTACAGCTACCTCGCGAACAGCAATCGGATGTCGGCGAGCCCGGCCGGCACGATCGTGCTCGATGCAGCCGGCAACACAACGACGATCGGCAACCGGTCGTTCACGTACAGCGAAGCTGGGAAGTTGGTTCAGGCCACGTCTAGCGGCGCAACCGTGGGGACGTATGTCTATCGCGCAGATGCATTGAGGGCGGCCAAGACCACCTCAGCGGGGACCAGGCTCTTCCATTGGGCAATGAACGGGGAGCTGTTGGAAGAGAGCACGCCTGCCGGAGCGCCGTTGCAGAGCTATGCGTGGATCGATGGAGCGCCTGTCGCCCAGTGGACGGGCGTTGGCCCCGTGCTGCCAGTCTTCCTCCACAGCGACCACCTTGCGACTCCGAGGATCGCGACAGTCTCCGGCGGCGCTCTCGTCTGGAGATGGAACGGAGACTCTTTCGGGCAAGGAAACCCAATCGGATCGGCAACCATCAATCTGCGTTTCCCGGGCCAATATGCCGATGACGAGTGCGGACTGATACAGAACTGGCATCGCGTCTACGACGCAATGAGCGGCCGGTATATTCAAAGCGACCCCATCGGGATCATGGGCGGGACCAACACCTTCCAGTACGCAAACGGCAACCCTTGGGCGTACATGGACCCGTACGGCCTCTACAGTGTCGAAGAGTTCATCGACGACTCGGCGAACTTCGCTGCTGGTTGGGGCGACATGCTGAGTTTCGGCATTACAGCTCAAATTCGGGCGGGATGGGAGATCGGCTCCGTAGATCGGTGTTCGGCCGCATACAAAGGTGGCGAGGCCTTCGGATTCGCAAACGGAATGGCTATTGGTTGGGCGCAGGGCACGAAAGCAGCTGCCCAGGCTGCCAGTGCCAACAACTACTCAAACTTTTCTCATAGCCTCTTTCCGAAGCGATTCCTAAAGCAGTTCGACAATCAAGTTGCCAGATGGATGAACCGACGTGGCAACCGGCTAAATGGAGACTTCGTGTCGCCCGAACTCCACACCAGGATGGATGCCGCCGCGCAGTTTGGCCTGAGCCGAGAATGGCTTTCCGAGAACCCTTTGTTCTCGCCGCTTCGTCAGTGGATAAACCGCGTGCCGTACGTACCAGGTGCTGCGGCCTACGGTGCTGGCTCAACTGCAATGAACAGCTGCGGCTGCACTAACTGAGAGGCAAGACGATGACTCTTCCCTTTGCGATCACCATAAAGAGCTTCTTGGGACTATACGTACTCACGCCATTCGAGCAGGCCTTATTGAAGCGACTGGATGAGGAACTTGGTGAAAGTGACCGTGAAGTGCTCGCATACCAGCGCGCGCACTTCACAACAGTTCGTCGATTGGTGAGGCATCTAGACGAACCGAATGCGTTCGGGTTCACGAACTTCCACACACTGCGATTTGGCAAGAACGTGTCTGCCGCGCGCCAGCCGAAACGGTTCGATTCCGACACGCCAGAAGCCCTTCTCGCGACCGCACGCGTCCGCTTCACTGGGGGTGAGATTGATGTGCAGTTTTGGATTGTCAGGGGGCTATTGTTCCGGATCGAATATCGCTCGCCTCAGAAGGTCTACTACCCGACCCATGACTACAAGATTGAGTCGTTCACGGTTTGGCCCAAGACCTGAGTGACCTTCCCTGTTTCCCCGAATCGACGCACGCCACGGTGGCCTCTCGAAGGAGCAGTCGACAGGAGTGAGAACGGGGAGCGCAGACTCTTTGTGGCGGCCTTGCTTGGGTGCGTTCTTGCGGCTGGATATCAACATGAGGAATCGGGCGCTTGGCCAACCCAAAGCTTTGCGCGCGAAACCCTCATAACTGTTCGACGCTTGGCCCTCAGACGATGTACATCGGCTATCCAAACGTCAATCTCGGAAGGTGCCGTCCGTGAAAAGATGGAAGATGGGGATAGCTAGGGCCGTTTGCGTGTGCATGTCTTTGTTCTTCGCAATGTGGGGAATACAGACGGCATGGCTCGGATCGCTTCCTGGTCGTGATCATGCAACTTACAGTATGTGGGCACTAATGCAGTTCGGCGCGGCCGTGGTCCTCGCTGTTGTTCCGGTAATTGGTTGGATTCTGCTGAAGAGGCGCGCAGAATGATCAGATTGAAGGTAGGCGCTGCGACTGGGCT
>CAYPDO010000018.1:0-11204 GCA_964409495.1 uncultured Bordetella sp. | reverse complement strand
CCTCGCAGCCACGAGCGCACAAGCTATGGCCGGGACGCCTGCTGTGTCTTGGGCGCTTGGTTGCGCGGTGGCACTTGGCGTAAGTTCGATCGTCATCGCACTTGTCAAAGCGTCACCGTTGGTGAAGCTGCTCGCACTTCTGCTGATTGGCATGGGCGCAGCCGCCGTTTGGGGACTAAGCCGTGCGCCTGAATTCAGCAGGTACGATGTTTGGATCAATGCAGCCACCGCGTTGTGTACTGCTATTTCCATATATGCGAGCCGGCTGGCGCTGAAGCTCTCCACGACTTGAACGGTTGTGCGCCAATGTCTATAGAAAAAGCGACTCAGTCCGACGTTCGCGTGTGGCGCACTTGGAATCGCGTCGTACTGGCAGTGATCGGCTTTGCATGCGCCATTCCAATCTGTGTGAACGTACTGATCGATCCGTACGATCTCTTCCGCGTTTCTCCGATTGGAATTGGTCCAAGTCTCAACCAGCGCGTTCATCACATCTGGCACCTGGAGTCGAACGCAGGTCGATTCAACGTTCTTCTGATGGGCACGAGCGTCATGGGCTTGGCCGACCCAAGAGTGGTGGATCAGGAAGTACCTGGTGCGAGGGCCTACAACATGTCGTTCTTCGTTGCGAGCCCGACCGACATGCTGCGCGCGTCGAAGTATTTGGCGACCAAGGGCGCCCTGCCAAAGCGTGTTGTCGTTGGCCTCGACACCTTCCTCTTCGTGCGTCGCGAGGCGTTCTTGCCGAAACAGTTTGCGCTTCCTGCGGAGGTGAGTGGCGAGTCCAAGATCGCCTGGTGGACTGATGCCGCGTACACGACAAGCATCACGACCGCAGTCAGCAAGTTGGTCGAGTCCTCGCGCGAAGTCCCCGCCATCGTCTATGACCTTGATCGTGGCAACTATTCCCTGCCCCGCTCCGATGCGGCGATTCGGCTGAACCCAGCAGCTCACGTTGAAGGCGTGCTGAAACCGACCGCGCCGGTCGTGCCGGAAGACCTCCTCGTGGAGAGCGAGTTCGACGCCCTACGTCAGCTCAGAGAGTTCTTCGCGTCGCGCGATGTCCAGGTCCTCTGGATCATCGAACCGAACAGCGTTGTGATCAGAAACGCCTACGGTGAGCGGAACTATCAGGCTACGATGTCGCGCATACGGGCGCAGGTTTCTGGAGACATCGTCGACCTGGCCGATACGAGTGGGTTCCAGGACGATCCAGCATACTGGTACGACATGAAGCACCCGACGGCGCAGGCTGCTCGTACGGTGCTGGTCACAGCCATCCGGCAGTCGACAACGTTCTCCGCCGAGCGTCTTGCCTTCAAGTAGCGGTGATGCGCATGCGTATCGAGCACTCTCCGTCCCCTTGTCGACCGCGTTGACAGGGCAGGCGGCGCATACTGCCTGGACTCAAGGGATGTCGAGGTAGAGGCGGCCGTCGGGGAGGTGGAGATGCTTGATCCCACCGAGCGCGACTACCTCGTCTGCAACGTCGCCGATGACTTCGAAGGTTGCGCGATCGGTCCAACGGCCGTACTGAGAGGCGATAGCCCGACAGGCGTCATGCAGTCGATGGAAGTGCGGCTCGAACCAATGCCCTGAAATCGCGTCCGCCAGCGGTTTGCTGTCCGACAGATTGACGCCGTAGCCGTCGGCGTTCCCCAGCGCGTAGGCGGCGAACTTCAGAAGGTCGCCGTAGGTGCCGTAGACCTCTGCGTACACCTGGTCAACATTCCCGTGAAGGCGATAGGCTTCGATGAACTCGTCGGCAACGCTGCGTGCTTCTGCCAGGTGCTTCAGCAAGGTCTCCTCATAGCCGGTGGCCGGGTCCTCGCCGAGTCCGGCGCTGAGCCTGGTGGCGGCGTACTCATCCCAGCAGGCCAGGATGACCTGGGATCGGAACGAGTCGCGCGCATCCCCAAACGCTGGGCGGAGCAAGACTCCCGGGAAGGCTTCATCGAACTTGTGCGTGACCTCCACGTGGGCGCACTCGTGGGCGATGACATGAAGTGGCAGTTGAATCGACTCCGGGTCTGGCTTGGCGATCGGCGCGACGATGTGGGCGTTGAGAACGATGTGGCTCTTGAGGATGTCGCCTCGAAGTACGGACGGTGTCATCGCTACACCGATGGCATGCCCGTCACTCGGAGTGAGGACGTGCTTGGTCTCGTACCCTCGGTCCAGCGATGCCAGTGCTTGGTGGTAGTCGTGCGCCACCGTGATGCCATCGAGCCGAGACAAGTCGAAGCGACGGCTCAGGATGCGCACACAGTCGAGGACCGCAGTGCCCAGTTCCCGCGCCTCCTCTTCGGTAGAGAAGCCCCTTGCTGTGAGACTCAGGTTCTCAGGCAAGGTTGGTGGCCCAAGATCGTCGTGTGCAGGCTCGTCGGTGCTGGGAGTGGTCATCGAGTGATTCTCGCAATCCCGGGAGGTCAGCGCGGCGTGATGGCAGAGAATCCGCGCAGTCCTGGGGATGTCAACACTTGGTAGGAGAGATGGATGGCAAAGAGACTTTCGCAGATCGAAGCGCAGATCAAGAAGCTGCAGGCCGAAGCAGCTGCGCTGCGGGAGAAGGAGGTCGCCGGAGTCGTGGCTCGGATCAGGGACGCCATCCAGCACTACGGGCTGACTGCCGACCAGCTCTTTGGCTCGCCTGCCCGCAAGAAGAGAGGCCCGAAGCCTGCGGCCGACAAGCCGGCGAAGAAGCGCGCGAAGGCGGGGAAAGTGGCCATCAAGTACCGGGACGGTGAGAACACTTGGACGGGGCGCGGCAACAAGCCGCGTTGGCTGGCGGCGAGGCTTGCCGACGGCAAGAAGATCGAGGACTTTGCTGTCCAGCAGGCGGGGTGATTCGGCTGGCGGAGGTTCATGTTGGGCGGGCGCGTTCGGGTCCCTGACAGTGCGCCTGGAGCCCCGTGCCGGCCAGTGAGGCTGGCCAGATATGCAGGCTACAGACACCCAAAGAAAATCCCCGGCTCAACAGCTGTTGAACGCGGGGACGGGGTTGTCAGAGGCTAGAGGGTGACCACCTGGAGCAGGTGATACCCGTCAGTGCTGGGCGCGAAGCCCCAAACAGTGATGGTGCCGAGGCCCTTGTTCTTGGATGCCCAGCGGCGTAGCGAGATTGCATCTCGAAATGACTTGACGCCACCTGGGACAGTAACGGAGTACATGGGTCTTGCTGATCCCTGCTTCATTGCTGCGTGCTCCTGGAGCTGGTCAATGGGTCGTTGGAAAGCGAGTCAGCGTAGATCGCGGCACCGGCAACACTGGGTAGATGTGTCTTGCGCTCGATGCCCAGTGCGGTCTGCTGTCCGGCAAGCGTCTTCAGCGAGGCTGAAAACTCGGACTGGCGGCGTCTGGCGAACGCTTCCTTGAAGGGGCGTTCCTTCTCGATCGCAGCTGCGATCTCGGCTTGGCAACTTGTAGAAATTGTCATCTTCGTTCTTTCCTTTTACTAGAGTTCGTGGCCGAAGGCCAAGTCAGGATCGCCCTGCACCGGTTGCTTGGTTGCGACGGGTTGGCAGTTCGGATGAGTTGGCTCTCTGCGGCATCGCAGGTAACCAGTTGAGCGCCCAGCTCCAGCAGTTGAGGGTGACAACCGAGGTACGTCGATTGGGTCTCTTGCTGTCGCAGTTGAATCGGGCGAAGGCCTGTGTAGCGGCGGCGTCCCGATAGATGGCTACATCTCTGGCGCGAGCGAGGTCGGCTCGGCAGAGGTTGGCCTTGGCGATGGGGTCGGTGGTCGGTTCGTATCGAGCAAAGACTCGGATGAGTTGCGGGGTTCGTGCGGTCATGGAATGCGTCCTCTTGCAGGCAACGTCGGAGACGTTTCAGACCTTGCGCTCGGTGATGCCGCTCATGCGCCAAGAACCCACCCCCAAGGCGGCCCGGCCTACTCGGGCTTGCCGCCCAGGAACATGGCGGGCTTGCACCCTCTGGAGGCTGGTGAGCGCGACGCCTTTCCGGCATAATCGAACTTAACGAACTAGACAACCTGTCCGGTTCGTCACTGGCTGGGTCGCCGAGACCTGCCGCGAGAAGGAGCTGCCATGTTGGTTTGGGACATGCCCGATGGGCCCCAGAACGTCTCCCTGCGAGGCTGTGCGCCTGCGGGCGAGGGTGTTGGGACCGCGTACGAGGGCTACCTATCCGTCTACAGCCGGATCATCCGGCGGCACACAGTGGAGTACATCGACTTCGAGCCGACCAAGTTGTCGATGGCGATGATCGGTGCCTTCAAGGCCATGGGAGGGCGGGTGGCGGTGTGCGCCGAGACCAGCTATGCCCAGTGGCAACAGTTCGTGGTCTGCGCATCGCAGGCTGTGGCTCGCCGCTCGCGTTCCGAGTGGGTCCGTCCGGTCCTGGCAGTGCCCGTCACGGCGGTACGCCGCGTGAAGGCCTTCTTCGTCGCGCAGAAGGTCAACGGGCGCAACGCGCCGTAAGGCTCGTCCACAACGGCCTTACGAGGCCGCCAGACCTAGAAAGGCTGGACATGAAAGACACGGTTCAAACCTCCCCCACAACCACCTCCCGCGTTCCTGCGAGAAGTCGTCAATCACCCCGCAAGTCGGACAAACACGCCGATGGCTACGTGCCCGCCGCCGAAGTTCGTGCTTTGCTCGCCGGCAGCCTGGCTGCCAGGCAGCAGCGACTGGCAGCTGCCGACATGATTTCCACGGACGAGGCCGCGCAGCTCGTGGACACGACCCGCGTCACCATCAACGCTTGGATCGCCAAAGGCCGCGCTGTCGGTCTGACGCAGACCTAGCGCGGGTTCCGGATGCCACGCTGGCAGTTCGAACCCTCGGTGTGGGACGCGCTGCCCAAGCTGTCGGCAGCGCTCGGTACAACCGAAGGCTGGGCGTTGTTGTCGTTCCTGGAGTCGCCGCACGGTGCACTGGACGGACGCTCACCACGTCAGGCCATCGAGCAAGGCCAGGCCGACCGGGTGATTGAGATCGCAGAACACGAGGGGAACTGAGTCCCTTCTGATGAAGCTTCGAGACCTACAGTACCTGCCACCAACAACACTGGCGACCGCGCAGACGGTCTACAGGGTGCAGCGCACGAAAACGCGACCAGGTGCGACGACGATCGGCGCGTTGAAGTTGGCACCGGCAGGTGACATGGCCAGCCGCTTCGCAGTGCCAGCCCTGCCGGCCGGCTACTTCGCCGAGAGCCCGGAGACAGCTGTCTACGAGTCGCTGGTGAGACGGGAGGCGCTCTCGCTGTCGATCAGCAACGCCGCGAACCGGGTTCTTCTCTGCCTGCGCACCACGCGGCCGATCAACCTGCTTGACCTCCGTCCGCATGCCCCGTCGTGGCCAGTCCTGCAATCCCTGCGCTTCACCGCGACGCAGGATGTCGCCGCCGAAGCCTTGGCAGAAAGTTTCGAGGGCATCGCCTATCGATCCGCCCAGCAGCACGGCCAGGATTGCTTTGTTGTCTTCGGTGATGCCCTCAAAGCATTCAAGCTGGTCTGGCGCAAGTCGCTGGTTCTGGAGGATGGCTCCGTGCACCAGGCCCTGGCTTCGGCGATGCGGGGTGGCCAGATCATGGTGGTGCCATAGTGGGCAGCTGGGCAGCTGGGCATCGGGGTGACGAAGGCCGTGCGTTGCGGCATGATCTTTGTGATGAAGGCCCAGCTATCCAGCGAAGACGCGCCACGCCTCGTCGGCGAGATTGAGTTCGCGCGAAGCATGGGATGGTCGGCAGTTTCGGTCGCCAAGGCCCTGTCCGCCGGCACCCTGTTCATGGTGAAGCAGGGCGGGCAGCAGCTCTATCCGAGCTTCTTTGCTGACGGCACCCTCAAGCGCAGGCAGTTGATGGCCGTGACCCGGATGCTCAAGGACTTGGACGGCTTCACGAAGTGGCAGTTCTTCGTGAGCGGCAAAGGCTCTCTCGGGGGAGCCACGCCACTGGCAGGCCTGCGCGAGGGCAGGCTGCGGCAGGTCAAGGTGACAGCGGAGGGCTACGCGGAGCGCTGAGTTGAGACCCCGCCTACATGAAGAGGCGATAGTCGTAGGAGCGATCGGTGTATCGGTCAAGCAGTGCGCCGATGCCCGCTACTCGGCGTGAGGTCTCGATAGTGGCAGGCAGTTGCCCATACAGATCGAAGCTGTTGAAGTTCATCTTCGACAGCCCAAGTATTTCGCTGGCAAGCACCATCAGATCGCTCGTGCCCGCGTGCCGAACGAGGACAAGAGGCGCGGGGATGCGCCTCTTCCCTTGATAGTACGTGCGGTTCTGAACCAGTGCTGTCGATGCACCGTGCACCCAGAGAAGAGCCGTGTGGTCATCGACAATGATCGTGGTGCCGCGTCGAATCGGATATCCATGGATGTCAAAGCCGCCATCCGATGTCGGCTTGGAGGCAACGTACCTGAGCGTGTCGTCGACGAAGATTTGCAGCAGTTCAAGGCAGGCGACACCTTCCAGGCCAGCCTGAAGCCCTTCCCGCTCCGCCTTGAGGAAGGGCGTCTGCTTGTGAATGACTACCCGCTTCGGAAGGCGGAGTTGCGCCTCAAAGAACAGTTCGCGGATGCTCTCGCCGAGCCTTCGTGCGTCGTCGAAACTCATGAAGGCGTTACGACGCCGCAGGATCGGGTTCTCGATCTTGCTGAGCCTGAACTGAAGGCCGTGGCCACTGGGGCTATACAGGTGGCTGCAACCAAGAACCACGTGGTCCGCCCCTTCGGTTTTCGGCCGAAGGCTGAAGCCTATGCCGACGAAGGCTGAGTCCTTATCCAATCCCGTGAGTGCCCAAGGCGTCCGCATGCCCTTCACGTACGTGGCCAGCGACAGCCACCAACGAACGCGGCACTGTTGAGTGTTCGTCAAGGTGTCCTCTTCCAGAAACTGGGTCGAGCACCCGAGCGGGATGGCAGCTGACTTCACGAAGTCATGCAGGTCGAACTTGTCGACCTCTGTCTCGTAGCCCTTCAGCTCGCGCCACCGAGTGGGGATGTAGATCAGCGTCATGCTCGGGTTGACGCCCGCTCGAAGCGAGGCCAAGGTGCTTGCAAGTCTGGCGCCCAAGGCGCGCGAACTCGCATGTGACTTGTCCGTCGGCTCATCCAACTCGACGAACGAAGGCAGGCCTGGCTCGGGAAGCTCCAGTGGACACTTGAACGCGGCGCTGAAGCCGGGAAATGCAGGAAGGTAGTCCGCGTCCGCAGAACCTGGCTGAGCCTGCTGATGAAGTCGTGCAAGGTACTCAGCAACACGTCGGGCATCGGCGCGTGGCGCGATGACGGCCATGCGTAGGCGCGTGGCGATCCCAGCATCAGACAGGTTTGCATCGAAGGGGCGATTGGCCAGCAGCCCTCTCACGGGATGGGTGTCCTCCGCAATGCCTGCACCCGCCGACCGTGCGAAGGCCAGGCGTGGCTCGGGAATCTGCAGACCGACCTGAGGTGCGGCGAGTTCCTGGGCCTCCGACAGTCGAACCATGTCGTATCGGGAGTCGGTGATCTTGGCGAAGATTGGCCTGGCCAGGATCGAGAAGGTGACACCACCCTCCTCGTCGGGGAAGCGGATGGACGTGTTCCGTTCAGGCAACAGGCGCTTGCGCCAGGCGTCGGCGGCGGTGTTGAACTCCTTGTTGTGCTGGTAGCCGAGGATGCGAACCTTGGCAGCGCGCTCCACTTCCTTGGGCGCGACGTTTCCGGCGCGATCGGCAACGTGCAGGGTGGGCTTCAGCACCAGAGCCAAACCATCGCCGAGAGTCTTGATCTGTACCAGCACCGCCTCGTGAACCTGCCAAGAAACTCCGTCGACGCGCTCCACCTTCGTCGGCGACGGGTCCCAGATCACCGAGTCGCCGTCGGTACTGCACCTGGACTTGGCTGACAGCGCCAGGACGGTCGCACGCCTCATCAGCTGGTTGGCAGTTCCGTCCTCATATCGAAGGTCCTCGTCATTCAGCGGGACCCTGTTGATCGGTCCGGAGATGTTCGAGCCGAACCCCGCTTGAAGTCGCTCGGGCGTCGCGATCGCGTAGACCTTCCCTCGGAAAGGTGCGGCGACGAAGCCGTGGGCATTGCCGATCTCGCGCAAGTTCGACCACACTTGACCGGAGGGAGGCCATGTAAGCAGGTCGAACTCGAACAGTTCACGGGGCGGAGACACGGGAAAGGCATTGCTCTTGACCAGCCCGGTCACCGGTAGCGAAGGGAGTGAGAAGGCTGCGCGTTGGTTGATGGGTTGGGTTCTGAACCTCCCTAGGATGGTCTCGACGCGCTCTCGCGAATCGCCTGAGCTGACATGCAGTGCCAGCCGCCTCATCAAATCGTCGAAGGACGCTCCGGGTACGAGGAACGAACTGGGCTCCGTGTTCGGTGGCGCCTTCAACAGCTCCGTGACCGGTGGAGGCGGTTCCGCATCGCCATATTGAGTCCAGAAAAGCGGCGGCCGGTGCGTCGCAGGCATGCCATCACGCGCCTCGGCAAGAGCGGCCATGACGCTTGTGTCTCTTCCGCTGTAGCCACTCACAAGGACAGGGTTCGAGCGAAGCGCTGCGACCAGTGCCTTCCGCAAAGTGACTTCCTGCTCCGCCAGCTCGGGAGGCGTGTTCATCAGAGGGTCGTACCGGTAGTCCCCGTGGAGCGAGACGCATGCGAGTTCACCACTGCCCGGCGCTCGGTAGACCCTCTCCTGGCAGTCGATCCCGATCTCGATGGAGGTAAGGCCGGCCATCACGGCGGCGCGGGCCGAAAGACCATCAAAGTTGGTTGTCCAAACTGAGGCGATCAAGCCTTGCTTCGCCAACTCGGCAAGCAGTTGGTAACCGACGTGCGGCGCGCAGCGCTTGACCCACTGCTCGAAGAAGATGCGCCGATCTTGGGACCGTGCGTAGCACTCTTCAATGTAGACCCCGTACTCGTCCGGTGAGTCAAGTGCGGGGTATCTGCGGCGGCTGTCGAGCCACTCCTGGATTCGCTGCCTAACCGAAGGCAGGGACAGTTCACTGAACTGCGGTTCCAACCCAGGGTTGTTGGTCAGAAAGATGCTGCGCTTCCACTCCCATATGCACTGCGTGGCAGAAGGCATCCCGGAACTCATGGAAGCGCCTGCGCCAAGGAAGAGCACAAGCGGTCTGTCCTTGGCCACTCCGATCGAGCGCACCAGGGCGTCAAGCGTCATCAGGCTGGTCAACGGAATCTCCCTGTTCTGTCATCCGACCGCAGAGCAAGCGTCGCGGTCGTGCGATGCAATCCTAGCTTCCGTTTCGTGGCCAACGCCCAAGTTGAACGCGTGCTGCTGCGGTGGCGGTGATGTCGGCTGCAGCCGTAGAAGCGCAGCGTCGGGAAGTGCTGCGCTACGACAGTTGGCCCGCGCGTTCGTTGACAACGATCGGCCGTGTTCATGTTGGCGCCCTGAAAGGAAAAAGCCTCGGACGCGAAGTTCGAGGCTTTGAGGGGGTGAGACACGCAGCAAGGCTGCTTGCGGAGGCGGTGCCGAGCGTTCAAGCCAGGCCCGTCCGTCATTCCAGCACGTCGCTTTCCGTGATCCAGAAGCTGTCGCTTCCCTGGACGGTGACGGCTTCGTTGTGAGATTCCTTGATGAGTTCTTCGATCTCGCGGATGGTGAACAAGGGACGCGCTCCGTCGGCAGAGGACTTGTAGTTCGAGAGGATTCGTCGAAGTTCAGCCTCGGCGCGCTCCTTGGTCTTGCACACGAGCCCGAAGAACCCGGTTTCGTTCTCACCCATCATGACGAACACGTTCGGTGGCCCCAACTTGGGTGCCCCCAATTGCTTGCGGTCCAGTTGCATGGCTGGCCTTTCTTGGTAGTTGGACATGTGCAGGTCGGGATTGATCGCTACGTGCCCATCGGGGGGCGACGATCAGTTTTGACCTTGCAATCGGTCATGCCCTGCACCGGACAACATCAGGTTGGGATCGGTCGTGAAGTACGTAGACCGGAGCGCTGAGCCATGTAGGCGGCGACGGGCGCGCAACGGCGGCCCTTGAGTCAGAGTTATGGTCGTACCCAAATTCCGTTCGCCAGCGCGCTGTGGCCGAGAATGGCGCGCTGGAGGACTCAGATGCACAGCGAGATCGTGCCGGCTGCGCTTCGGCGGTTCGGCGAGGTGCCGGTACGCATCGACTGGTACGGCGACATCGTCAAGCGCCTGAACTACGGGATCACAACGCCCTACGTTCAGATTTCTTGCACGAGGCTTCCCGGATGGGCAGCGAACTCCGGCTCGCCGGAGGCGCCAGCGAGTTTCGGGCTGCCGGTTGCTCTACTTCGTGCAGTCCGGATGGGGGACATCTGGAAGGGTGGGCGGCGGGTAGGCAGCGCGCCACTCGAAAGGGTGACGTTCGAAGGTGTGGTTGTCGATGACGAGTCGGCAGCCGTGGTGCCGGCGGGGTTGTCTTCGGTGGGCGCGGACGGCGTCGCCCGTCATGAGCTTCCGTTCACGCAATTCGCGGGGCATCGCGGGCACACCCTTTCCTACCTAGCGAGGGTGGAGATCGGTGGCGGGTGCGTCCTTCTGGTGCCCTCGATGGAGGTCGTGCGGTTCTACTTCGGGGCCTGCGGCTCGCTGCTCAACAACATCTTTGGCGGAGCGCTGGCTGGCGACCGCTTGTATTCGCACGCCTGGAAGAACGAGGAAAGCGGTACAGCCAACGTGACGCTCGACGCCAGCCTGCCGGGCGTTGCCGCCGCGACGGTGGCCCGCATCGCGTTCGACAAGGCTGCCGCAAGGCAATTCCGGGGGATCGTCAACACGGGGGTCAAGGCGGCGGCCAACCGTCAGAAGTGGTACCCCCGCGTGGGGTTCCCGCTTGTGGGGGTCACCACGATCACCGCAGAAGGGGTGTGGGTGGACCGGGAGACAGATCGGGCCTTCCTGGTGCACCGCCTTCTGTCCTGCAGCCACCCGTTCCCGTTCAAGACGCTCTACTACCGAAGTGAGTTCGCGACCACGAAGCTGGGCAAGCCTACGGTGGCTGGCGAGCCAAGTCACCGCTCACCAGAAGTCAGTCAGAAGGTTCGCTTCGATGAGGCGAAGGGCTCGTCGCGGGCACTGGCGCCGCTGGCCGTACTCGCGCATGCAGTTGAGGATGAGGTCGATCCGTTTCCCGATCTGTCGGCGAAGCAGGTTCGCAAGGTCAAGCAGTCGGCACGGCCTGGCTTTTCTCGAAGCGGAACAGTTGCTGACGATGGAGCTGAGGTTGATCTTGGCATCGGTG
>CAYPDO010000017.1:0-23204 GCA_964409495.1 uncultured Bordetella sp. | reverse complement strand
CCGTCGAGATCGAGGCCATCCATCGCGATCGGCCGCGAGAAGCCGACCGTGAAGCCGTCGTGCCCGCCGCTGAACTGGCGCACCACCAGCATGTCGTGGCGCACGGTGAGGCTCACCGTGGCCTCGCGCTGGCTGACGCCGTCGCTGAGCGCGTAGCGGAAGCTGTCACTGCCCTCGTAGCCGGCCGCCGGCGTGTAGGTGTAGGCGCCGTCAGTGCCCAGCACCAGCGTGCCGTGGGCCGGGCCGCTGACCAGGCTGACCGTCAGCAGCGCCTTGTCGGCACGGCCGGGGTCGCTGTCGTTGTCGAGCACGTTGCCCGACACGGCGCGCCCGGCCACGGTGCTGGCGCTGTCGTCTTGGGCTTCGGGCGCGATGTCGTGGCGGCCGAAGTCGAGATCGCCGCGGTTCAGGCCGCTGCTCACCGTGACCGTGTGGCTGCCGGCGGCCGCGCCACGCGCCCAGCCGGCTGGCAGGGCCTCGGTGAAGCTCAGCGTGCCGGCGCGCAGGCCACCCAGGTGCCAGCGGCCGTCGGCATCGGTGGTGACGGTGGTCTCGCCCTCGTCGGCCTGGCCGTTGGCATTGCTGTCGATGAACACGGTGGCACCGGCAATGCCGGCCTCGCCGTCATCGCGCTGGCCGTCGGCATTGCGGTCGTCGAACACCAGGCCGGCCACCTGGCCGAGCTGGAAGGCGCCGAAATCGGCGTCGGTCACGGCCTGGCCGGGGGTCAGCGTGACCGTGACGGCACCGCCACCGGCGGCCGGCAGCACCGGCGTGCCGCCGTCGCCCGCGCCGCCGTCGCCGCCGCCGCTGCCACCGCCGCCGGCCTGGCCGCCGCCCATCGCGACGATGGCATCAGCCAGCGCCTTGACGTCCAGGCGGCCGAAGTCGAGGCCGCTGTTGGCCACGTTGTCGCGCTCGTCGTCGCCGTCGTGGATGCTCACCGCCGTGCTGGCCAGCAGCGTGTGGAACTCGCCGACGGTGAGCGCACGGCCCAGCTGCTGGTGGGCCAGCTGCTGCGCCAGCGCCGCCACGCCCGAGACATAGGCCGCCGACTGGCTGGTGCCCTGCATGGTGCGCACGCCGCCACCCACGGCCGCCGAGGTGAGCCGCGCGCCGGGCGCGAAGATGTCGACCTGGTCGTCATCGCGCTGGCTGAAGCTGGCGATGTGGTCGGACCCGGTGGCCTCGTCGACGCCGCCGTTGCCGAAGCGCCAGGGGCCGCCGAAATCACCCGCCCACACCGCGCCCACCGCCAGCACCGCGGGATCGGCGGCCGGGTAGGCCACACCCAGGGCGTTGACGCTGGCGTAGTTGTTGCCGGCGGCGGCCACGGTGATCACGTTCTTGGCCGCCAGGGCCGCGAACTCGTCACCCAGGCCGTAGCGGCTGCCCGCATCGGCCCAGTTGGCCCCGTCGCCCAGCGAGAGGTTGACCACGCCGATGTTCCAGGCCGCGGCATTGGCATTCACCCACTGCAGCGCGCGCTCCAGGCTGGCGAAGGAGCCGCTGCCGTCGTCGCCGAAGACCTTCAGCACGATCAGCTCGGCGCCTTGCGCCACGCCGCCGAACATGGCGTCGGCGCCGGCGATGACGCCCGCCACGTGGGTGCCGTGGCCGTTGCGGTCGATGGCCTGGGTGTCGTTGTCGGCGAAGTCGTACTGGTAGACGACGCGGCCGTCGAAGAACGGGTGCGTGGCGTCGATGCCGGTGTCGATGACCACCACGCGCACGCCGCTGCCGTCAACGCCGGCATAGCCGGGGTCGGCGCGCAGCTGGTCCAGCTCGACCAGTTGCTCGTCCCAGCCGGCCTGCTGCGCCGCCACCGTGGTGATGGTGCCGCCGCAGGCGCAGGCCGGCAGGCTGATCGAGGCCAGCGAGCCGGCCAGCGTGACCACCGTGGCGGTCTGGCTCTGGCCCGCGCTGGCGGTGCCGGGCCGGGTCTGCACCCAGCCCTCGGGCGTGACCGCGGCCACCTGGTAGGTGCCCGGGCGCAGGTTGGCAAAGGCGTAGCTGCCATCGGCGGCGGTGACGGTGAAGCGCTCGCCCTCGTCGAGCAGCGCGTCGCCATCGGCGTCGATGAACACCGTCCAGCCGGCCAGGCCTTCTTCACCAGCCTCGCGCTGGGCGTTGCCGTTCAGGTCGTTGAACTGCACGCCGCCGATCGAGCCGAGCGCCAGCGTGCCGAAGCTGCGGCCGCCCAGCACCTCGCCGGCGGTGATGGCCACATCCAGGTAGCCGGCCACCGGGCTGGTGACCTCGTAGCCGCTGCGCGCCTGCATGGCGATGCGCCAGGTGCCCGGCTGCAGGTCGGCGAAGCGCCAGGCGCCGTCGTCGGCCGTGACCACCGAGGCCTCGCCATCGTCGAGCACGCCGTCGGCGTCGGCATCGACGAACACCGTCCAGCCGGCGGCCGTGCCTTCGCCCTCGTCGCGCGTGCCGTCGAAGTCGATGTCGTTGAACACCGTGCCTTCCACGCTGCCGGTCTGGGCCAGCACGCGGATGCCGGCATCGGCCGTGGCCGGCGCGGCCTCGACGTTGCCGGCGTTGTCGCGCGCCAAGCTGTAGAAGGCGTAGACATGGCCGCCCTCGCCCTCGAACACCGCCTCGGTGTCGGTGGTGGCCAGCTGCCACAGCGTGAAGGCGCCGCCATCGGTGCTGACATACACCTCGTAGTCGCGGATGGCCGAGCCGCCCGCCGCATCGGTGCCGCCCCAGCGCACGGTGAAGCTGGGGCTGTCGGTGGTGGCCGGCAGGGCCTCGACCTGGCTGCTTGGCAGGCCGGCATCGAGCGTGTTGAAGATCGGCGGCGTGTCGATCGGCGCCTCGGCGTCGAACACGATGCGCGCCTGCGCGTCGATCACGGTGCCGGTGGCCACGTTGCGCAGCGGCTTAACCGTGTAGCTCACGAAGCCGTCGCCACGCCCGCTGTCGTCATTGGGCAGCAGGAAGCCGAGGTTGGCATCCACCGGCACATCCCCGGTGGCAGGGTCGATGGAGGTGAAGGTCCAGGTGGCGACGCGGGTGGCGGTGTCGATGTTCACCGTCACGTCCACGTAGATGCCCTGGGTCTCGGTGAGATCGAGGCGGCCGCTGTAGAACGCGCGGCTTTGCGCCGGCTCGACGCGCACATCGGCAAAGCCGAAGCCGGTGACACGGAAGCTGCGCGGATCGAGGTCCGCATCCAGCGTCTGCGTGACCGTGACCACCTGGGCCGGCGCGGTGGCGTCGGCGGCGTTCTCGAAGCGGATGGTGTAGTCGAGCGCGTCGCTGGCCTTGATCCACTTCTCGTCGCCGAAGCCATCCGGCCCCAGGATGTCGTTGGGGTCGCGCGGGCGGGTGACGCAGGGCGCGTAGGTGATGGTCTTCTCGACGCACTTCTTCTCGTCGAAGGTGACCGTGGAGCCGCCGCCCGGGCGGCAGTCGGGCGCCGCCTCGGTGATCTTCTTGACCTTCTCGGGCTTGCACTTCAGGCACTTCTCGGGCACCGGCTCATCGGGGATCAGGCCGCTCGCCGTGAATCCGGTGCTGGCGGCCGACGCCGAGGCGCTGGCCCAGGCCGATGCCAGCTGCGGAGCCAGCGAGTACGAGAAACTGGCCGGGGCAGACCAGACGCCGTCGGCGAGGCTGGCATGCATCAGGGCCGACTGCGCAGCGCTGCCGGCATCAGCATCCTGCGACCAGTACAGCTCCAGCGCGTCGCCAACCGCCAGGAATGAGGGGTGACCCACACTGTCGGCCGTTGCCAGATCGGTGACCGGGCCGAAGCCGGTGCCGTCGAAGCTGGCCGTGTGCAGCATCGAACTGCCGCCCTGGGTGCTGACCCAGGCCAGCACGAGCGCGCCATCGGCGGTGCGGCCCAGCGCGGCATCGGCATCCAGCGCCTCCGACTGCGTGATCGCGGCCGGCGCAGTCCACGCCCCGCCCTGCTGGACGGCGTAGTACAGGTCGGCCTGGTCGCGCAGCGCATTGAGCGCATCGAAACTGGCCGGGCCCTGCGGCCCACCATCATCCACGCGCGACCACACGACCAGCAGGCGGCCGTCAGCGTCGTAGCTGGCATGCACGTCGCTGACGTAGCCGCTGACGCCGGCGATCGACCCGGTGCGCACCCAGCTGCCGTCAACCAGCCGGGCGGTGAGGATCTCGTCGCCGCGCACGCCGCTGCTGGGGTCGAGGGTGTGCGACCACACCGCGGTCAGGCTGCCATCGGCCGCCCGCGCCAGGCTGACCGGGCCGTCACTGAGCACGTCGGTGCCGACATCGTCGAACATCGCGTTGCTGCCGTAGACATTGGTCGAGCCGATCAGGCTGGACGCGTCGAAGACGAACTCTAGGTCGCTGGTGTCGTCCGCCTGCGGCGTGAAGCCGAGCGCCGAGGCCGACTGGATGTTGAACAGCTCCAGTGTCTTGCTGGCCTTCCAGCCATAGACCTCGCCCTCGATCTTGATCGTGCCGCTCAGCGACTTGGGCTGGATGTCGGGTGTGAGCTGCAGAACGCCCTTGATCGTGCCTGACAGGTCGAGCTTGACGTCCTTGACGGCCTTGTTCTCGAAGCGCAGATAGGGGCCGAACTCGATGGTCAGCTGCGACTTGCCCGGATCGTCCGGGAACAGGAAGTCGGGGAACGGCGCCTGTCCGGTCCAGCGCATGTTCTCGAAGTCGATGCCCAGCGAACCCTTGAGGCCGTTGGACACGGTCAGCGGCGTGTAACGGTTGATCAGGCCGATGGCGCGCTGGATGGCCGTGGAGATGACCAGGCCCTGCGGGCCCAGCTTCTCCAGCACGATCAGCAGGCCGTTGGTCCAGTCGAGCTCGCCCTTGACGCCCCAGCCGACCGTGGCTTCCTTGAACTGCCAGTCCTGGGTCTCGAGGTTCGGGAGCCAGGTCGCCTTGCCGTTGACCTGGCCGGTCAGCGAACCCTTCAGCGGCGATTCGAAGGCCGACGCGCCCTTGTAGCTGGCATCGCCGAGCTTGATCGACAGGTTGGCGTAGCCGTTGGCCTTGTAGTCGCAGCCCTCGACGCCATGCTTGATGCCGACCTCGGCCTTGGCCTCGATCGAGATGCCCAGCGGGCTGCCCGACCACAGCTTCCACGAGCGCGCCAGCGAGCCGCCTTCGGTGGACAGTTCGCTCTCGGGCACCACGCCCAGGCCGTTGGCATCGGGAATGCCGGCGAACAGCAGACCGTCGCTGGCGATGCTGAGGCTGAGCGTGTAGAGGTCGGCGTCGTCGGGGTTGTCCGCGTCTTCCTTGAGGTAGACCACGGTGACCCGGCCCTGGTCGTCGACGCTGAGCTCCGGCGCACTGTCGGACACCGCGTCTTCGGTCATGCGCACCGGGGCCGACCACTGCATGTGGCCGTCGAGCATGCGTCCCACGGCGAAGTACAGCTCCGACTCGTTGCCATCGCCGACGCGCCAGGCCACCAGCACACCGGCCGTGCTGCCGTCGAGCAGGCGATCGCTGGCCACCATGGCGATGTCGGCCGCATTGCCCTCGGCGATGCGGGTGGCGTCCACCCACTGGTCGCCGTCACGGCGGGCCACCCACAGGTCGCCCTCGCGGCTCCAGGCCAGGTACTGGCTGCCCGCGGCATCGCTGGCCAGCACCGGCGCCGATTCGCGCAGCGGCTTGGCGGCCACCACCGGCAGCAGGTAGGTGTTGCCGGCGGCCAGATCGGCCTGGGCCTCGACCACCACCTCGGGCAGGAACTCGTCCGGCGCCAGGTCGCGGTCCATGTCGATCTCGCGCTGGTCAACGGCCAGCACGTAGCGCCCGGCCTGAATACCGGACATGCTCCAGTGCCCGCTGGCGTCGGTGGTGGCCGACCCCACACGCTGGTAGCTCAGGCCGTTGTAGGAGAACAGGCTGACCACCGCACCGGCCTGCGCGCTGCCGTCGTCGGCGTTCAGCAGCGTGCCGCTGACATCCGAACTGGCGCGCCAGTCGGCGTCCTGCGCCAGCTGGGCAGCAAACAAGGCCTTCACGTCGCGGATCGGGTCACCGGCAGGCGACAGGCGCGCGGCCATGTCGTTGAGCACATGGACCAGTTCGCCCATGGTCTGGCCCAGGGTCGGCTGCACGCGGGCCCAGAAGCGCTGCCAGACGGCAAGGTCGACCTCTGCCGGGCGCAGCGCGCGCTCGATCATGGCCCAGTCGGTGATGGTCTCGGTGCTGTCGGACTGCACCGGCCGCGCCTGGATCGACAGGAAACCGGCCTCGCCGGGCGCACGGTAGGCCACCGGCAGGCTGTAGCGTGCGCCGGGGCGCAGCACGTCAAGAGGGCCGTCCAGGCTGCTGCCCAGGATGAACAGCGGCTCGGTGCCCAGGCTCTTGCTGGACAGGCCGATGCTGGTGCCGTTGCTGGGCGTGACGATGATCAGCGGTGCGCGCGTGTCGGCATCGCCATCGTTGCTGTAGTTCAGCGCGAAGCTGGCGTCGCGGTTGACCTGCACGGCCGTGGGGCCGCTGATCGTGAGGAAGGCGTCGGCGCCCACGCCCTCGACCACGGTCACCGAGTCGGCCAGCGTGGCCTGCACGGTGGCGCCGGTGGCGCTGTCCACGCGCAGCGCGCGCAGGTCGTACTGGCCCAGGTCGGCGCCGAACAGCTCGAAGGTCACGTAGGCGCGACCGGCATCGCGCAGCACCACCGCCACGGCCTCGCGGCTGCTGCCGTCTGCCGCCACCAGCTCGAAGCGGGTATCGGCATCGAAGCGCGCACCGTCCACGCGCAGCGTGGCCGCCCCGGCATTGCCCACGGTGTCTTCGGTGACGGCCTCGACCGCGAAGGGCACCAGGTCGGCACGCAGCGAGTAGGCGCCGCCGGCAAAGCCGGCATCCACGCGCACGTAGTACACGCCGGCCTCGGTGGTGGGCACGGTGAGCACCGGATCGGGCGTGTACTGCTCGCCACTGCCCACGTCGTTGCGCGAGCGCGAGGGCACGCTGTCATGGCCCACCCACAGGTCGTGGGCCACGTCGTCACCGGGGCCGTCCAGCGTGAAGCGCAGCGCCTCGCCGGCGCCCACGTTCACCTTGAAGAACAGCGACTGGCCGGCCACCAGCGTGCCGGCCGTGGCCACGCCCAGCGTGAGCTCGGGCACATCCAGCTGCACCGCATCGACCGAGGCCGACAGGTTGTTGGCCTCGCTGGCCTCGACCAGCACGTTGCGCACATCGCTGCGCACGATCAGCTTGTAGTCGCCCGGGTCGACACCCGGCACGGTGGCATGCACGGTGCGCGAGTAGTCGGTGCCGCCGGCCACCGGGCCGTAGACATCCACGCTGCCGAAGACCACGTCGCCGGTGTCGAGCACGTCGTCGCGCGACAGGTACAGCGTGTCGCGCCAGGCGCCCAGCGCGGCATTGCTGCTGGCGTTGTTCACCGTGTAGGTGATGCTCATGGCCTGGCCGGGCTGGGCATTGGCCGGCAGGCTGATCAGGCCGGCCACCAGATCGGCCGGCGGCGCCAGCGTGACATCGAGAAGGGCAGGGTCGAAGCCCGTGTTGTCAAGCTCGGCACTCTCGGCGAAGCGGTTGCCGGCATCGGCCTTGACGAGCACATAGAACGGGCCCGCGCGGCCCACCGGCAGCGTGACGTCGAGGCTGCGCTCGACCTCGTTGCCGCCGCCGGCCTGGCTGCTCCAGCCGGCATAACCCAGCGAGACATCGCCGCTGTCCAGGAAGGGGTCGGACGACAGGAACACCTGATCGTAGGCCGACGACCACCAGTACGGGTTGACGGCCTCGTCGCCATCGTTGCGCACCGTCCAGCGCACGGTGACCTGCTGGCCGCTGAAGGCCGCCTCGGGCGCATTCACCGCCACCACGGTGAACTGCGGTGTCAGCACCGCCAGGCCGCCGATGGGCAGCGAACCATCGGGGGCCGGCAGGCCGCCGATGTTGACCTGCGCCTGGGCCAGGTTGTTGCCCTCGGCGCTCTCGATCACGGCGCCGTCGTCATCGGCGCGCACCAGCACCTTGAAGCTGCCCTCGGGCACGCTGGCCGGCACGGTAACGCGCACGTCGACGGCATAACTTTCGCCGGCAGCCAGCGGGTTGCCGCGGAACACGGTCTTGACCCGCGTATCGCCCGCGCCGATCACGCCATCGGCCGACAGCCAGATGCCGTCGTTCCAGGCGTTCAGGTGCGTGGCGGCCGCGCCATCGTTGCGCACCACGTAGTGCAGGTCGAAGCTGCGGTCGTCGCCGGCCACCGGTGTGACCACGGCCTCGCTGACCGTCAGGTCGGATTCACTGCGCGCGATGCTGGCCTGGGCCACGGCCGACAGGTTGTTGGCCTCGGACACCTCGGTGATCTGCGCGCCGGCATCGGTGCGCACATAGAAGCGGCCCGTGCCCTTCAGCGCAAAGGGCAGCACCGGCGCCACATCAACCGTGTAGCTGGCGCCGGGCGCCAGCACGCCCTGGTGGGCCACGCTGCCGATCAGCACGTCGTTGCCGTCGCCCAGCGATTCGTCCAGGCTGACCCACAGGCTGTCGGTCCAGCTGGCGGCGATGGTGTCGCCGTCACCGCGGTTGCTCACCGTCCACGAGAACAGCGCGGTGCGGCCGGCCTCCACCTCGGGCGGCAGGCTCAGGCTGTCGACCACCAGGTCGGGGCGCGACTGGTACACCGACACCGCACCCAGCACCTGGGTGTTGTTGGCGTCGCCCGTGGTGCCTTCGAACAGCTGGTTGCCGCTGTCCACGCGGGCCAGCAGCTTGAACTCGCCCTGCAGGCCGGCGGGCAGCTGCCCGCTCAGCGTGACGGCATAGCCGGCGCCATCGGCCACCACGCCGTAGTGCCAGGCGGTGCCCAGCGCCAGGTCGCTGGCATCGATGTGCTCGTCCAGCGACAGCCAGACCTGGTCGTACCACCAGGCCTGGCGATCGGGCGTGGCCGTGCCGCCCAGGTTCTCGACCTGCAGCTGCACGCTGTAGCTGGTGCCGGCACGCGCGGTGTCGGCAAAGCTGGCGTCCACGATCTCCAGGTCGGGCGGCGGGGTCAGCAGGATTTCGGTGGGCGTGGTTTCCACGCCGCTGTTGTTGCTTTCGCTGGTGTGCTCGTAGACGTTGGCGTACAGGTCGGTGGCCACGATGAAGTAGAACGGCCCGGTCACGCCGATCGGCAGCGCCACCACGGCATGGCCGTTGTAGCTCTCGCCCACGCCCAGCGCGCCGCTGTGCCACACATCGCCCAGCATGGTGTCGGCGGCATCGAGCCGGTCGTCGGTCGACAGGAACACCCGGTCGGCCCAGCTGGTCTCGCGCGTGCGGCCCTCGCCGTCATTGAGCACCGTCCAGTTCACGGTGACGGGCTCGCCCGAAAAGGCCTGCGGCGGTGCGCTGACCAGGCTCACCTTCAGGTCAGGCGGCGGCGTGAGCGTGACACGGGCAGCGGCCGGTGCGCTGGTGTTGTCGGCCTCGGCGGCGGCGCCGCTGACGCCCTCGAACAGGCGGTTGCCCGAATCGGTGACGACGATGAAGCGGTAGTTGCCGTCGATGCCGCGCGGCAGCGTGAACTCGGCGCTGTTGGCATAGGCGCCGCCCACGTCCAGGTAGCCGGGGTTGGCCACCGAGGCCAGCAGGGTGTCGGCGCCGTCGAGCGTGTCGTCGAGCGACAGGTACACCGCGTCGTACCACACCGGCGTGCTGGTGGCGCCGGTGCCGGTGTTGGCCACCGTCCAGCTGACCACAGCCGACTGGCCGGAGAAGGCGTTCTCGGGCGGCGTGACGCTTTGCACCACCAGGTTGGGCAGCGGCCGCAGCCGGGTGGTGAAGGTCTCGGCATCGGCGCCGACGTTGTCGTTCTCGCCGCTGGCGCCTTCGAACAGCTGGTTGCCGGCATCGGTGCGCACCAGCACGCGCCAGGTGCCCACCAGGTCACGCGGCAGCGTGAGGGTCTGCACCCGCTCGATCGATGCGCCGGCCGCCAGCACCGTCTCGGCGCTGAAGCTGCCCAGCAGGCGGTCGCTGGCGTCGATGACGCCGTCGGCCGACAGGAAGATCTGGTCGGTCCAGCCGCTGGCCGTGGCGGCCGCGCCGCTGTTGGTGACGGTCCAGCGCAGTGGCACGTCGGTTTCGGTCAGGGCATCGACCGGCGCCACGATGTTGCCCACCGTGAGGTTGGCCAGCGGCGGCAGCGTGACCAGCAACTGGTCGGTGTCGATGCGGGTGTTGTTGTCGTCGAAGGGGTACTCGACCACCTGGGCGCCGATGTCGGCCGTGACCTGGGCGCGCAGCCGGCCGCTGAAGCCGGTGTTGCCGCTGTTCACCGGCAGCGCCATGCGCACGGTCAGGGTCTGCGATTCGCCGGCCGCCAGCGGGGTGTTGACGGGGTTGTCGAGCTCCAGCGACCAGGCGCTGCCGCTCTCGACGTTCAGGCGCACGCGGTCGGTGCGCGGGCCGGCCGGGGCCGTGCCGTTGTTGGTGACGGTGTAGGTCACCACCACTTCGCTGCCGGCCACGGCGGCGGCCGGTGCGTCGGCCTGGGTCACCACCAGGTCGGGCAGGGCCGGCCGGGTGATCACCGTGGTGCCCGGTGTGCTGGCGTTGTTGCCTTCCAGGTTGTATTCGTAGACCTGGTTGGCGGTGTCGGTGACCACGCGCACGTACCAGGTCTTGCTGACGTCGCTGGGGCCGTTGACGGCGATCGGCAGCGCGATGTCGGCGCTGCGCTCGGCCGCCGTGCCGGCGGCAATGCTGCCGCTGAAGGCCAGCGTGGGCTGCAGCGTCTGCACGCCGCTGCTGAAATCGGCCACGGGCGAGATCTGCACATGCTCGCTGAAGCTGCCGACGAAGTCGGCGCTGCCGGCGTTGCGCGTGCGCCAACTCAGCGACAGCGTGCTGCCAGCATCGGCCAGGGCCGGCACGCTGACCGTGTCGACCTGCAGATCCACGCGCGGCGGCTGGGTGACGGTGAACACCGCCGACAGCGCGCGGTTGTCGGCACCCTCGCCGTTGTGCTCGTTGATGTAGTCGTGCACATCGGTGACCACCAGGATGCGGTAGCTGCCGTTGGCCACAGTGTCGGGCAGGGTCACGCGCTGCACGCGGGCCAGCGGCTGGGCATCGGCCGGGAACGGCCCGTTGACCGTGAAGGTGCCCAGCTCGGCGATCTGCGTGTTGCCGGTGACGTCGTACAGGTACACCCGGTCGTGGAAGAAGTTGTAGCCGCTGCCGTGGCGCAGGAACAGGTCGCCGGTGCCGGTGTTGTCGACCACCCACGACACGTCGATCGGCAGGCCCGAGGTGGCGGCCTCGGGCGCCACCACATCGCTGACCACCAGGTTGGCCAGCGGCGGCACGCTGACCGTCAGCGCGCTGCTGGCGTTGTTGTTGCCGCGGTTGGCCTCGTTGAGCGTGGCGTTCAGGTCGGTGATGACCTCCACGCGGTAGGCGCCGGTCTCGACACCGGCGGTGAGCGGCAGGTTCAGCGTGACGGTCTGGCTGTAGCTGCCGCCGGCCGGCACGCAGGTGCCGGTGTTGCCCGAGGTGATGTTGGTCGAGCTGATCACCGCGTTGTCGCTCACGCGCACCAGTTGCACGCGGTCGGTCCAGCGCACGTTCTGGGTGCTGCCGGTGCCGATGTTGTCGACGGCGTAGGTCACGCTCAGCGCGCTGCCGAAGCTGGCCTCGGCCGGCAGCTCGGAGGTGATGCGCGCATTGGCCAGGTCGGCTCGGATGGCTTCGGTGACGGTGAAGTCGGCCGACTGCGCCTGGTTGTTGTTCTCGCGGTCGTACTCGCCGACGGAGTTGTAGTAGTCGGTGATCACGCGCACGCGGTAGGCGCCGGGGGTCAGCGTGCTGGGCAGCACGATTTCGCGGCTGCGCGCCACCGTGCCGCCGGCGTCAAGGGTGGCGGGCGTGCCCAGGTAGGGCGTTTCGGACCACACGACGCTGCCGTTGCTCACGCGCACCAGCTCGATGCGGCTGTAATAGGCCGAGGCGGTGGCGGCGTCGCCATCGTTGCGGTCGGTCCAGCCCACCGTGATGCGGGAGTTGGCCGGTGCCGATTCGGGCACCGAGACGTCCACCGACACCAAGTCGGGCGTTGGCCCGGCCACCAGCGGCACCAGCGCATCGGCGGTGAAGCTGTTGTTGTTGTCGTTCGATTCGTTGATGCGCGGGCTGTAGCCGTCGGCGGTGATGCGGATGCGGTAGCTGCCCTCGGGCAGGCTGGCCACATCGAACGGCAGCGTGAAGCTGGCCGTGCCGGTGTAGCTGCCGCCGCCAGCCGTCACGCCACCCGCCGGGCTGACCACGGCCTGGGTGCTGTAGACCGCCGCGTTGTCGCTGGCGCGCAGGAACTCGATGCGCTCGTACCAGGCGGTGCCGGCGGCCACGTCGCCGGTGCCGTGGTTGCTGCCGGTCCAGCTGAGGGTGAGCGGCTGGCCCAGCGTGATCAGCTCGGGCAGCGTGATGCTGTCGATGCGCAGGTCGGGCACGATGGCCGTGGTGACCTCGATCGGCAAGGAGTTGCCGGTGTTGTTGCCCTCGTCCAGCAGCTCGTTGATGTAGCCCAGCGAATCGGTGACCACACGCACCGTGTAGCTGCCCGGCGGCAGCGTGTGCGGCACGCGCACCGCGGCCTCGCGGGTCACGGTGGCCCCTGCGGCCACCACGCCCGACTGGTACAGCCGCGTGAGGTAGGTGGCGGTGCCGCCGGCATTCACCAGGTAGATGTCGTCGTAGAAGCCGCGCGTGGTGGCGGCGTCGCCCTGGTTGGCCACCGTCCAGGTCAGCGCCAGGTCGAGGTTGGCGGCGATGCTGGCCACGCCCGGGCTCACGTCGGTGACCACCAGGTCGGGCACCGAGGCGGGCACGATGTTCAGGCGTTCGCTCGCGTCCAGCGCGTTGTTGCCGTCATTGCCTTCGGTGCGGTAGCCGTAGTAGTCGGCCACCACGCGCACGATGTACGCGCCCTTGGCCAGCGCGGCGTCCACCGGCACGGTGAAGGTGTGTGTATTGGTGTAGCTGCCCCCGACCGCCAGCGTGGGCGTGACATACACGGCCGTCCCCCAGGCCTGGACGCCGGTAGTCGGATCGATCAGCTGCACCTGGTCATACCAGCCGCCGCTGCCTGCCACCGAGCCGGTGTTGCGCACCTCCCACGAGATGGTGAGCGGGCTGCCCATGGTCACGCTGGCCAGGTTGGCCGAAACGGCCACCGTCTGCAGGTCGAACTGGCGCACCGTGAACGGCACCGACTCGCTGGTGTTGTTGGCTTCCTGACCCAGCTCGGTCACGTAGTTGTAGATGTCGGTGGTGATGCGCACGCGGTACTCGCCCTGCGCGCTGTTGCTGGGCACGCTGATGGTGTAGCTGCGTGCCTCGCCGGTGCCGACCTCGATGTCGCCGTCGGTGTAGAAGTACGGCGTCCAGCTGTTCAGCACCGTGCCGTCAGGGCTGAGCAGCTCGATCCGGTCGTAGTAGTGGCTGCCGTTGTTCGAGCGCGCGTCGCCGGTGCCCTGGTTGAAATCGGTCCAGGTGACCGTGAAGCTGGTCCCGCCTTCCACCTCGGCGGGCACGGCGATGTCCTGCACCACCAGGTCAGGCCGGATCACCGACAAGACCACCTCGGTCTGCGACAGCAGCGTGTTGTTGCCTTCGTCCACCTCCGGCACCTGGCCACTGGCGTCGGCCTGCACCAGCACGCGGTAGCTGCCGGCCGGGATGCTGGTGGACATGGGGATCGTGACCTGCTGGGTCACCGTGATCATGGCCTCGGGCGCCAGCTCTTCGCCCTGGTAGCGCTCGAAGCTGCCGACGAAGTAGTTGATGGTGCCGTCGGGGGTCTGCAGCCAGATGTTGTCGGTCCAGCTGCTGCCGGCCGGCAGCGTGCTGCTGCCGGCGTTGCGCAGCACCCAGCTGATCTCTGCTTCCTGACCCGTGACCATGGCCGCGGGCGGCGAGACGCTGTCGATCACCAGATCCACCTGGGTCAGCTCGATGCTGGTGGTGAAGCTGTCGTCACCGGCCTCGCCGCCCGTGCCGTCGCCATCCTGGTCGACCAGGTTGCCGGCCAGGTCGCGGATCTGGCCACCCAGCGTGATGCTGTAGCTGCCCAGCGTCCACTGGTCAGTCACCTGCACCGTCACCACGTTGCCCTCGACAGTGACCGAGATGACCTCGCCGCGCAGGTCTTCGCCCAGCGGGCTGGTGAAGGCCTCGATGTCGTCCACGCCCAGCGAGCTGGCGTCGACAGACTCGCTGAGCCAGAACTGCACCGATTGCAGCGGCGCGCGCTGGCTGCCCGAGCTGGCGCCCCACACGTAGGGCGCGGTGCGGTCGATCTGCACGCTGCCGGTGGCGGCCAGGTTGCCCTGGCCGTCGTGGCCCTGCACGGCGCCTTCGGCCATGGCCCAGCCCACCACCGCGCCATCGCCCGGCAGCACGCCGTTGAGGTGGAAGCGCAGGGTCTTGCCGCTGCGCACTTCCACCGACTGCACGGCCAGGCCCATCTCGGCGGCGGCGGCGTCGAGCGTCAGGTCGTCGGCCTGGGCCGAATCCGAGCGGATGAAGCTGTCGAAGCTGACGTCGATGTAGGGCAGCTGGTTCACCGCCTGGCCATCGGCCGGCGCGCTGCCCACCACCTGCGGCGCCGGTGCGCTGCCCGTGGCGCCATCCACCTGCAGCAGGTACTCGCCGCGGCCCTCGGTGGCGATCACCTGCACCGTCCACTGGCCCGTGGCATCCGCCGTGACACCGGTGCTCAGGCCCAGCATCGGGCCCTCGGGGCGGCCGGTGTCCAGGCGCAGTTCGCCCTCGGGATCGAACAGGCGCAAGGCGAAGGGCAGCTCACCACCACCCACCGCCTGCACGCTCAGCGACAGCTCGTCGCCGGCGCTGGCCCAGAAGCGGTAGCTGTCGCTGGCTGCCGAGGCGAAGTTCACCACGCTGGCCAGTTCGCCAACCGACAGCCCGGCCAGCGCCTGGCCGGGCAGCGCCACCAGGCGCTCGGCGGTGGCACGCGCGGTGGCCTGGTTGGCGGCCTGCACCGCAAAGTGCAGCAGGCCCACCGTCTGCCCCGGCGCCAGCGTCACGGTCCAGCGCTGGGCAATGTTGTCGCGCGACAGCGAGGCGTCGTCGGGCGCCTGGCCGCCCTCGCCCCACACCACATGGGCCATCGACGGATCGCCCGCGCCATCGCTGTCGTCGGTGACCAGCCAGTGGTCGGCCGCGTCGTAGCTGGCGGTATCGGCGGCATCGGTGGCAATCAGCCGGGTGCCACTGTCGGAGCCGAGGTTGGTGTCAAGCTGCAGCGTCACCGTGCGCGTGGTGCTGCCGGTGTTGGTGACCTGGTCCAGATAACGCGCATAGCCGTCGCCGGCCGGCACATAGATCCGCCGGTCCAGCTGCAGGCCGATGCCGGTGGCGTCGGTCAGTGCCAGCGTGCGGCCGTCGCTGGCCAGGGTGCCGCTGTCGGCGCCGAAGCCGACAGACTGCTCGCTCTGGGCATCGGTGACGCGCAGATACAAGCCGCCGTCATAGGCGTCGCTGGTGCCGTTGTTGACGTCGCCGTCGGGCTGCACATCCCAGAGGTAGCCATTGCCGTCATTGAGATTGGCGCTGGTGGCCGGCGTGCCGACAATCGGCCCGACCGCGCCGCCCAGGCCGCTGCCCACCGTGCCGTCCTGTGCCAAATGGCCCAGCACCGCCCCGGTGGGGCCCAGCGACTGCGGCGCATCGGCCGTGGCGCCGATGTCGAAGCTGGCGCCGCGCGTGACCACCAGGCTGTAGCGCGCCGCCGTGTCACCGCGCGGGCGCGCAAACAGCGTCACGGCGCTGTCGGAATGGTTGGTGTAGTCGAGGATGATGCGGTCGGCAGCCGGGCTGGACACCGCGGCGGCCACGATCTGGCCGGCCGAGGCGGCCCAGTCGCCCGAGTCGTCGAACAGCGCCATGCGCAGGTTGGCCACGGCCGTGCTGCCTTCCACGGCCATCACGATGCTGGCCGACTGGCCGGCCTCGAGCGTGAAGCGGAAGAAGTCCAGATCGGACAGCACGGCGCCAGTGACGGCGTCCACGCCGGGCGACAGGCGGCCCACGCTGGCCAGGCGGTCGATGCCGTCGGCCAGCACCAGGGCGCTGGCGTCCAGGTCTTCGGCGGTGGCGCGGCTGCCGTTGTTCGGCTGCAGTTCACCATTCACCTCGGTGCCTTCGCGCTGCACGTCGGCACCGACGATCACCGACACGGCATAGCTGCCGCTGCCGCCCTCGGGCGAGCTGACGCGCAGCGTCCAGGTGCCGGCCATGGTGGTGACCAGGCCCGGCAGCAGCAGCGCGCGCCCGGGCGCGCTGGTGGCGGCATAGGCCACCTCGTTGCCCAGCGGGTCGATGACCGCCATGTCCAGCTGCGGCAGCGTGGCCGCCGACTGGCCGAGTTGCGTGCTCAGCACGGCCGTGAAGTTCACGCCCTCGGCCAGCTCGATGCTGAACTGGTCGACGTCGTCGGTGCTGCCGCCCAGGTTCATCTGGGCGTTCACACCCGAGGCATACACCAGCGAGCCCAGCGGCTCGCGCGGCGACGGTGCCGGCAGCACATAGATGTCGCGGTCGACGGTGAAGTTCACCGTCAGGTCCTGCACGCCCTCCAGTGCCGGATTGCCGTCCAGCGGATTGCCGGCCAGATCGGCCAGCGACCAGGACGGAATGCTCATCGTGAACGTGCCTTCGGGCAGCGCATCGTCGATCTGGATCGTGAGCTCGGTGCTGTCTTCCGACCAGACATGGCGCCAGTTCAACGTCAAGGGCTGGCCCTGCGCATCGGCAAAGCTGGGCGACGGCCAGTAACGGATCATCGGCTCGTCGAACTGCAGCCGGATCGACTGGTCGACGGGCTGCAGCTCCAGCAGCTGGCCCAGCGGGGGCGACAGCAGCTGCGGCGCCGTGGCATCGAGCTGGAAGGTGTATTCGAAGCCCGCCATCGGCTGGCCGCTCAGGTCCAGCAGCGTGCCCTCGTCGACCACCAGCGTGTAGTTGCCGGCCGGCAGATCGACCGGCAGGCGCAGGTACACGTACTCGCCCTGGCTGAACACGTGGAACGTGGGCCGATCCAGCTCGTTGCCGGCGTCGTCGAACAGGTGCGGCTGGCCCATGCGGTCGGCGCGCACCGGCTCGGAGAGCATCAGGTACTGGTAGCTGCCCGAGCCCGGCACCAGGCCGTCGTCGAAGCCGCTGTCGGTCACCTGCGGCGCCGGGTTGTCACCGGCGGCGCCTTGCAGCTGCATCAGCCACTGCCCCGCCAGATCGGCCTCGACCACGAAGCGCAGCCGCTGCCCCGGCGTGGCGGCCAAGCTGTAGCGCCAGCCGGCCTGGCCTTCGGGCGGGCTCTGCTGGATGAGCTCGATGAAGGCCTCGGTCTCGGCATCGAACACCGTCACCTGCGGCGTCACGACCAGTGCGCTGCCATCGGCAATCGGCGCGATGTCGATCAGCACGGTGTCGGCCTGCGCCACGCCGGTGAACTGGCGCAGGCTGCCCAGCGACGCCGCGGCCGGCGCCAGCTGGGCCTCGGCCGACGAAGCCTCGACGACCGGCAGCGCTGCCATGGCCAGCAGCTGCGTGCCGCCCTCGCCCAGGCGCTCATGGCTGTCGGGGTCGAGGCTGGCATTGCGCGCCACCACCAGCGCGTAGTCCAGCGCGGGCTGCGCGCCCTGGTCGCTCCACCAGGACTCGAGCTTCAGGTAGTAGTCGCCGTCGGCTCCGCTGACGAAGCGCGGCAGGCCCAGCGGCCCTTCCCAGGCCATGGATTCGCCGGTGCGCACGGCCGAAGCCACCAGGTTGCCCGCGGCATCCAGCAGCTGCAGGTAGCCATCGGCCGACGAGACGGTGGTCTCCACCTCGATGGCCTCGCCCGCGTCAAGGCTGATGCGGTAGTAATCGGCATTGGCCCCGCTGCCACGCTGCAGCTGGCCCACCACCGCGGTGCGCGAGGCATTGCCCAGCGGCAGCGGCCGGGCCGTTTCCAGCCATTGCGCGGCACCGGTCCAGTCGTTGCCCTCGCCGGAGATGGCCTCCTGCTCCAGGGCCGCATCGGTGCTGGCCACCAACGACCAGCCGATGCTCTCGGGCAGCGACTCCTCGCCCGGCTCGGTCCAGTACGCCACCTCCATGCGCACGGTGTGGCTGCCCGAAACCGAGGCAGCGTAGGTCTGCACCATGGCGCGGTCAAACTGGCTGTCGCCAGCCACCTCGTTGCCATCTGGATCGAGGATCTGCAGCAGCACGCCGTAGCGGTTCTGGAACTCGCCGGCATCGACCAGCGCCGCCACGCTGAGCAGCTGGCCCTCGGCGAGATCGACGCTGTACTCGCGCACGACCGGCAGCGCCTGCGGATTGCCCGTCATGGTGCCGCGCTGGTCGTCGGCAATGCGCACGCCGCCCTCAAGCGCGCCGATCGGCCGCATCGCCAGCGGCGTGGCACCCA
Organism: uncultured Bordetella sp.; assembly: GCA_964409495.1. Taxonomy (GTDB): domain Bacteria; phylum Pseudomonadota; class Gammaproteobacteria; order Burkholderiales; family Burkholderiaceae_C; genus Pseudaquabacterium. The sequence goes on along the minus strand of CAYPDO010000017.1, from coordinate 4,768 downwards.
CGGCCGCGGCGGCCTGCGGCGCCAGCTCGACCTGCGGCGTGGCGGCGGCACTGGACTGCAGCGCCACCACGGCCGGCACGCCCGCCGGCAGCAGATCGGCCGACAGCAGCAGCCGCGGCTCCATGGCCTCGAACAAGGCCTTGCGGCGGAAGGGCGTGGCCGAGGCCGACGCGCAACGCCAAGACGACAGGCCGTGCGCGGCAGCGCGCTTCAGCTGGGTGACGAGCTTGTCCATCCGTCTTCTCCTGATGTTTTGTCAAGGAGCGGGACGGCGACACATCCCCAGGTCGCCGTGCGCAGGCCCCTCGGTTCAGTGGTGCATGTGGGTCACGCGACCGGGTGTCGCGTGCGTGGGTGTGTGCTGGGTGCGCAGGTACCGGCTCAGACGGCCGCGGACGCCGCGCGGCGTCGCCGTGCCCCGACGCCGGCCAGCAGTGCCAGGCCGGCCAGCATGCTGGCCACGGTGGCCGGCTCGGGCACCACGCCGACGTTCAAGGTCGTGACCTGGCCCGGCGCAAACTGGTAGTAGCTGGGCGGCAGCAAAGCCGCCTGCGTGGGATCGGTCAGGTCGAACAGATACAGCTTGGTCGAGCCGCCGGCCGGCTGGGCCAGCACGGTGAGGTCAATGTGCAGGATGGCAGCGTCAGAGCTTTGGCCGTCGCCGCCGATCACCGTGCCGACATAGCCCACGACGCCCTCCCAGGGCCAGTCGGCATAGGCCGTGAGGCCGCCAGCCAGGTTTGCGCCGGCTCCGAACAGCCCGCCCACCGTCACGCCGTCAAGCGTGAACACCGTCGGGTCGAACGCCAGTGCAAACGACGCATCGGTATAGCCGCCGGGGAGCATCGCACCGGTCTGGTCGGCCCAGGTCAGTGTGAACGACTGTCCCACCACCACATCGGCCGCCTGCGCACCCACGCAGGCCAGCACCGCCGCCGCAGCCACCGCCGCGCACCGCGCGGACTTCAGGATCGAAATGCCCATCGCAAACCCCCAAGCAACACTCTTCGAACGCATGTCCGCGCGCAAACTTGGTTCACGCGCGGAAACCTTGCAGACATGATGTCATGCACCCACTGCGCGCCTGTTGATCTTGCCCCGGGTCTGGCCCCCCGGTTCGCGGGGCAGAACACCTGCCTGGGGGACGGGTGCGCCCTGCTGCGTGCGTGGCCGGCACGCAACAGCTCATCGCGCTTGCGGACGCCTGCGCGCACGGCGGCCTGGTTAGGGATGGCCGCGGCCGCGCACGCGTCGCAAGGTGGGCCGGCCGGGCATCCACTGGCCCGCGCGCAACCGAGGAGACCGTCATGGCCAAGAAAGCCATCTGTGTGGGCATCAACAAGTTCGCCAACTATCCGCAGTTCGCCCTGAACGGCTGCGTCAACGATGCCAAGGACATGGCCGCGCTGGCCAAGGAACTGCTGGGCTTCAAGGCCAGCGAGATCAAGACCCTCACCGACGCCCAGGCCACCAAGGCGGCGATCATGGCCGAGCTGCAGGCGGCGGTGGCCGCGGCCAGGGCCGGCAAGCTGAGCTACCTGCTGTTCAGCCTGTCCTCGCACGGCACGCAGATGGCCGACAAGAGCGGCGACGAGCCCGATGGCATGGACGAGGCCTTCGTGCCCTACGACATCGCGCAAAAGGGCAATGCCTGGGATCCGGCGCGCATCATCAGCGACGACGAGCTCAACGCCTTGTTCGCCCAGTTGCCGGCCACCACGCTGCTCGAGGTGTACCTGGACACCTGCCATTCGGGCACCGGCCTGCGCGGCGCCGAGTTCAGCCTGTACGCGCCGCGGGCGCGCTACGTGGCGCCGCCGTCGGGCGAGTTGCAGGGCGTGGTCAAGCAGCGCAGCGTGCGCGGGTTCACGCTGCAGCCGCGTGGCGCCGCACCGGCGGCCGCCGGCAAGGGCAAGAAGGCGGCCGCGGCCGCCGACAAGGCCGTGGCCGGCCAGCACCATGTGCTGTGGACCGGCTGCAAGGCCAACCAGACCAGCGCCGATGCGTACTTCAGCGGCCGCTACAACGGCGCCTTCACCTACTGGTACGTGAAGACCCTGCGCGACACCGCCAACAAGCTCTCGCGCAAGGCGGTGGTGACCAAGATGCGCGCGGCGATGAAGGGCAAGTTCAGCCAGGTGCCGCAGCTCGAAGGCAACGCCACCAACCGCGCCAGCCCCATCGTCTACTGATCCGGCGCCTGCGGCGGCCACCCGCCCGTGGCAGGCGGGCCGCGCAGCAGCCGGCGCGCCAGCAGCTGCGGCACGCTGCGCAGCAGGCCCGGGCCGAAGGCGCGCAGCGTGGGCCGGGGCCAGTCGTCCAGCACCCAGGCCACGCTGCCCAGCCAGCGCGCCACCAGCAGGCTGTCGGTCTGCACCTGGGCCATCGGCCACAGGCTGCGCTCTGATGCATAGCCTTCCAGCAGCGCATCGCGCAACGCCGGGTAACGCACGCGGTGGTCGTGGTTGTGCGCCAGCGGATGCTGCAGGTACTGCAGCACCGAGGCGAAATCCTGCGCCCGCCAGTCGAGCCCGCAGTCGGTGAAATCGATGGCGCCGGCCTCGCCGCGGCGAAACAGCAGGTTCCACAGGTGCATGTCGCCATGCACCAGGCCCCAGCTGACGGGGGTGCGTGGCCAGCCGGCGATCTCGGCCTGCAGCGCGCGTGCCACCGCCGCGCCCAGGCGGCAGGCCCCCAGCGGCCAATGCGCACTGGGGCGGCGCGGGCCCGCGGCCCAGCTGCCCAGCTGGTCGACGCCCGGAGGCGGTGCCACGCGCTGGCGCGCCATCACGCGGTCACCGGCGCGGTGGATGGCAGCCACCAGGCGGCCGGTGGCATGCAGGTGCGGCGGGCGCACCGCGCGGTCCAGGCAGCGGCCATCCAGCCAGCCCAGCAGCACGGCCACGCGGCCATCGCTCAGCCGCGGCAGCCGGGCGGCCTCGGGCGGCGTCCAGGGCCGTGGCACGCGCCAGCCCTCGGCCGCCAGATCAGCCAGCAGCGCCAGCTCGAAGGCGATGTGCGCATCGCTGCGGCGGCCGGGTGGGTAGATGCGCAGCGCCAGGTCGTGCCCGGCGCTGCTGTGCAGGCGCAGCACGGTGCAGTCCAGCGCGGCAACGCGGCGCCATTGCCGCAGGCGCAGGCCATGCGCGCACAGCAGGCGCTGCAGCTCGCGCTCCCAGGCGCGCTGCGATGCGCCCGGCAGCGGGCGATCAGGCGGGTGCGCAGACGGCGTTGGGGGCATGGCGGCAGCATGATCTTGCCGCATTGCGCCGCCCAGGACCGGGCGCGGCACGCGGCTTGCACCACCGCCGTGCATGACCCACCTGCTGCTGATCAACCCGAACACCAGCGCGTCGGTGACCACGCTGCTGGCGCACCACGCCAGTGCGCTGGCACCGCACGATGGCGTGCTGCACGCCGTCACCGCACCGTTCGGTGAACCCTACATCGCCAGTGCCGCGGCCTGTGCCATTGCCGATCAGGCCGTGCCTGCCGCGTGGGCCAGCCATGTGGCCGCCCATGGCGAACCCGACGCGGTGCTGGTGGCCTGCTTTGGCGACCCCGGCGTGGCCGCGCTGCGTGCCATCACCCGGGTGCCGGTGCTGGGCCTGGCCGAGGTGGCGATGCGCCAGGCCCAGGCGCTGGCCGCCACCCAGGGCGGGCCGGATGGGCGTTATGCCATCGTCACCGGTGGCGCGGCCTGGCGGCCGCTGCTGTGGGCCCTGGCCGAGCGCCTGGGCCTGGCCGGCCGGCTGGCCGAGGTGGTGACCGTCGAGCGCACCGGTGCCGAGCTGATGGCCGACCCGGCTGCCGCCCAGACCCTGCTGCGCGCGGCTTGCGACGAGGCCCTGGCACGCCCCGGCGTGCAGGCCATCGTGGTCGGCGGCGCGGCGCTGGCCGATCTGGCCGCGCCGCTGGCGGGCCAGGTGCCCGTGCCCCTGGTGGACAACGTGCGCGTGGGCCTGCGGGCCGCCTGGCACGCCGCTTGCGGTGGCCGCCCCACCCTTTGATGGAGCGTTTGCCGAATGAAAACCCTGCCGTTGTCCCTGGTATCCCGCGCCGCCGCCGCTTCGCTGACCCTCGCCGCCACGGCCGCCGCCCTGCTGGCCAGCCCGGGCGCACAGGCCCAGGAAAAGGTGCTGCGCATCGCGATGACCGCGGCCGACATCCCGCGCACGCTGGGCCAGCCCGACCAGGGCTTCGAGGGCAACCGCTTCACCGGCATCCCGCTGTATGACGCGCTGGTGCACTGGGATCTGAGCAAGGCCGATGCGCCCAGCGTGCCGGTGCCCGGCCTGGCATTGAGCTGGGCCGTGGACGCCAAGGACAAGACCAAGTGGGTCTTCAAGCTGCGCCCCGGCGTGAAGTTCCATGACGGCAGCGACTTCAACGCCGACGCCGTGGTGTGGAACGTGCGCAAGGTGCTCGACAAGGACGCGCCGCACTTCGACGCCAGCCAGGTGGGCGTGACGGCCAGTCGCATGCCCACGCTGCGCACGGCGCGCAAGATCGACAACCTCACGGTGGAGCTCACCACCAGCGAGCCCGATTCCTTCCTGCCGCTGAACCTGACCAACCTCTTCATGGCCAGCCCCGCGCATTGGCAGAAGAAGTTCGACGCCGCCCCCGGCGCCACGCCGGCCGACAAGGCCAAGGCGGCGTGGACGGCCTTCGCGTCCGACGCCAGCGGCTCGGGCCCCTTCAAGATGGCGCGCTTCGTGCCGCGCGAGCGCCTCGGGGTGGTGGCCAACAAGGCCTACTGGGACCC
>CAYPDO010000016.1:0-24013 GCA_964409495.1 uncultured Bordetella sp. | reverse complement strand
CTGCGCTGGCCCGGCGGCAAGCGCGTGGCGCTGTTCCTGACGATCAATCTGGAAACCTGGGACCTGATCAAGGACACCGACCAGCCCTACTACGCCGGTGGCCCGGCCATCCTGCCCGACACGCTGCCCGGCAACGTGCCCGACTTCCCCAACCACAGCTGGCGCGAGTACGGCCAGCGTGTCGGCGTGTGGCGGCTGTACGAGCTGTTCGACGAGATGGGCGTCAAGCCTGCGGTCACGATGAACGCCGTCACCGCACTGCGCCGACGCGAGATGGTGGACGCCGCGCTGGCCCGCGGCTGCGAGGTCATCGCGCACAACTACGAGCAGGGCGAGCTGCTGACCAAGTTCTCGGGCGATGTGGCCGCCGAGCGCGCGGTGATCGAGCGCACGCTGGCGGTCTATGAGCAGACCTGCGGCCGCCCGGCCCAGGGCTGGCTGTCGTCGTCGCTGCGCGGCACGCTGGCCACCGCCGACATCCTGGCCGAGAAGGGCCTGAAGTTCTACTGCGACCTGATGAACGACGACCAGCCCTACCTGATCGACACGCCGCACGGCCCCATCGTCTCGACGCCGTACTCCAACGAGATCAACGACTTCACGCTGCTCACCCGCCGCGGCCACACCACGGCCGAGTACCGCGACGTGCTGATCGAGGAACTGCGCGTGCTGCACGAGGAAGGCGAGAAGACCGGCCGCATCATGAACGTGGGCCTGCACCCGCATGTGAGCGGCCGCGCCTACCGCATCAGCGCGCTGCGCGAGTTCCTGGCCTTTGCCAAGTCGCTGCCCGGCGTGTGGTTCACCACGCGCGAGGAGGTGGCCACCTGGTACCTGCAGCACCACCACGAGCACATCGCGCCGCGCGGCTGACCGGCCGCCCGTCCACGCCCACCGCTGGAGCCCCCTCGCCATGCCCGTTTCGACCCTCGCCCCCCGCACCGCCAGCCATCCCGACGCCCAGGCCTTCCTGGCCCGTGGCGACCATCCCATGCTGCTCGACGGCCAGTGGGTGCCGGCGCTGGATGGTGCCTGGATGGACACGCAAGACCCGGCCACCGGCGGCGTGATCGGCCGCTTCCCGGCCGCCGGCACGGCCGACGTCGACCGTGCCGTGGCCTCGGCCCGTGCCGCCTTCGACGCCGGCGTGTGGCGCAACAAGACGCCGGCCGAGCGCGCCCGCGTGCTGTGGCGCGTGGCCGAGCTGATCGAGCAGCACATCGACGAGCTGGCCGAGCTGGAGACGCTGGACCAGGGCAAGCCGCTGTTCGTCGGCCGCTGGGCCGAGACCCCCGGCGCGGCCGAGCAGTTCCGCTTCTTCGCGGGCCAGGCCGGGCGCATCGACGGCCAGGTGATCCCGACCTCGGTCAACTACCAGCCGGCCGGCAAGCAGGTGTTCGCCTACACGCTGAAGCAGCCGGTGGGCGTGGTGGCCGCCATCGTGCCCTGGAACTCGCCGCTGGTGCTCACCGCGATGAAGCTGGCCCCGGCGCTGGCCGCCGGCTGCTGCGTGCTGCTCAAGCCGGCCGAGGACACCTCGCTGACCGCGCTGCGCCTGGGCGAGCTGCTGCTGCAGGCCGGCGTGCCGCCCGGCGTGGTGAACATCGTCACCGGCCTGGGCGCGGTGGTGGGGGCGGCGCTCGCCGCCCATCCCGGCGTCGACAAGATCTCGTTCACCGGCTCCACCGCCACTGGCCGCAGCGTGCTGGCCGCGGCCGGCGGCAACCTGAAGAAGGTGACGCTGGAGCTGGGCGGCAAGTCGCCGGTGATCGTGATGGACGATGCCGAGCTCGACCTGGCCATCCCCGGCGCGGCCAACGCCATCTTCTTCAACGGCGGCCAGGTGTGCGTGGCCGGCTCGCGCCTGTACGTGCACCACGCGGTGTTCGACACGGTGGTCAACGGCATCGCCGACCTGGCGCGTGCGATGGTCGCCGGCCACGGCCTGGACCCGGCCACCCAGGTCGGGCCGCTGGTCAACCGCCGCCAGGCCGACCGCGTCAAGCGCTACATCGACGAGGCCGTGGCCGCCGGCGCGCGCCTGCTGGCCGGTGGCGGCCAGTCCGGCCCCAACGGCAGCTTCATCGAGCCCACCGTGCTGGTCGACGTGCGGCCCGAGATGGCGTGCGTGCGCGAGGAGATCTTCGGCCCGGTGCTGGTGGCCACGCCGGTGGCGTCACTGGAAGAAGCCCTGGCCCTGGCCAACGACAGCGACTACGGCCTGGCCGCCAGCGTCTGGACCCGCAGCCTGTCCACCGCGCACCGCGCCGCCGCGCTGCTCAAGAGCGGCACGGTGTGGATCAACACCCACCTGATGTTCGACGCCAGCCTGCCGATCGGCGGCGTGCGGCAGTCCGGCTGGGGCCGCGAGAGCGGCCAGGTCGCCGTCGAGGCCTATCTCGATACCAAGACGGTGTGCGCCGTGCTCTGAGCCCGCACGCTGCGAGACTGCTCACCTGCACCCCCTGCATCCCTGCCACCCCTTTCACGACACCGCCTGCCCACCATGTCCGACAACCGACCCACCTCCCGCCGTGGCGCGCTGCGCCTGGCTGCCGCCACGCTGGGTGCCTCGGCCGCCGCGCCCGCGCTGGCGCAAACCGCCGAGGCCGCACGCCGGCCGATGCGCTTCGATGACCCGATCTGGAACCGCGAGGTCACCGCCCGGCTGGAAGCGCACGAAGATCCGAAGAAGTTCGTCTACGGCAAGGTGTCGGGCGTGGTGGCGGGCGTGCGCGATGGCGAGAAGGTGCGTCCGCTGATGCGCTTCGAGGTGCTCAGCGCGATCCGCGTGGTGCGCATGGCCGACGGCAACTACCAGCGCCTGTGCCGCGAGGTGGTGTTCTACCGCGACCTCGCCACCGGCCAGCTGATGGACCACTACGACAACCCCTACACCGGCGAGCGCGTGAAGGTGGTGGACGTGGCCAACGACCCGTACAACTACGTCATCGCCGACACCTACCCAGAGCCGCCGCGCTACGGCGGCCTGAACACCGAGCAGCGCCCCAAGCGCCCGTTCATCCGCAACTGGAGCCTGCTGGACCCTGACACGGTGAGCGTGGAATCCGACGTGCACCTGCTCTACCCCAGCGCGATGAAGCCCGAGAAGTGGCCGCGCGAATCGCCCGGCGCGATGACCCGCGTGAGCGAGATGTTCCGCTACCTCATCCGCCGCGCCGACCTCGAGAACCCGGCGCTGGGCCACATCCCGTACCACGGCGTGTGGAACCGCGTCACGCCCTGGCTGCCGTGGATGCTGATGGACCAGGCCCCCGGCCACATCCTCTACACCGGCACCATGGCCGCCTACGAGACCACTGACTATCACCCGAAGGACGTGGTCGCCCGTGTGCGCGAGCGCTACCCCACCTACCTGACCGCGCCCGAGAAGGTGGAAGGCCCCAGCCTGTCCAGCCTGGAGCGCTATGCGCTGGAGCAGACGCCCGCGCCGGCCCGCGCCAAGAAGCCCTGACGGACGGGATCACGATGGCGACCTACCGCTGCCCATCGCGCCCACGTGCCGGCTGGCAGGCTCGGGCAGCCGGTTGCGCCCTGGCCCTGTCGGCCTGGCTGCCGATGGCGGTCGTGCGGGCCCAGCCTGCCACCGCCACCGCAAGCCCGCCGGTCGCCGCTGCCGCCGCGGCGTCGTCGGTGCATCAGATGCCGCCGCCACCACGTGATGCGGCCCATGCCAGCTTCTGGCGCCGCGTGGACCACCCGCCGCCCGACCTGCTGCAGCCGCCGCGCAGCTGGTACCAGCCGGTCACGCGCATCGCCGGGGCGCCGGGCCCCTTCCTGCCCGCGGCCAGCGGGGCCACCACCGTGCCCGCCCGCGCGCTGGACGAGGCGGCGCAGTTCGTGCAGGCCACCAACGGACAGGCCATCATCGTCGTGCACAAGGGCGTGGTGCAGCTGGAGCGCTACTTCGGCGGCACCACGGCCGACAGTGCCTTCAGCTCCCACAGCTTTGCCAAGACGCTGGCCGCAGTGGCCATCGGCGCGGCGCTGCGCGACGGCCGCATCCAGTCGCTGGACCAGCCGGCCGCCACCTGGCTGCCCGAATGGCGCGACCCCGCCCGCCAGGCCATCACGCTGCGCCAGCTGCTGAGCATGAGCGGGGGCTTTCGCACGCCGCTGAGCACCGACCCCGGCCACCGCTACATGCAGATGCACTATGGCGCCGATGTGGAGGCCATCGTGCGCAGCGCGCCGGTGGTGTACCCGCCGGGCCAGGGCTTTGCCTACGACAACGACAACCTGCATCCGCTGGGCCTGGTGATCGAGCGTGCCACCGGCATGCCCTATGCCGAGTACGTGTCGCAGCGCGTGTGGCAGCCGCTGGGCGCGGCCGACGCCGACATGCTGATGGACCGCGAAGGCGGCCGCGCGATGATGTACTGCTGCACCTGGTCGCTGCCGCGCGACTGGGTGCGACTGGGCCAGATGCTGCTGCAGCAGGGCCAGTGGCAGGGCCGCAGCGTGCTGGACGCCGGCTATGTGCAGGCCATGCAGCAGCCCTCGGTGGCGAACCGGCACTTCGGCCTGCAGCTGGTGCTGGGCGCCGGCTGGCAGGATCCGCGGCTGAACCGCCGCAAGGGCGCCGAGCAGGACGTCGGCATTGCGCCGGCCGCGCCCGACATCGCCTACCTCACCGGTGCCGGCGGCCTGCAGCTGACCCTGGTGCCCAGCGAGCAGCTGCTGATCCTGCGCGTGGGCAAGGGCTCGCCGGCCTGGCGCGACCATGTGCTGCCCAACCTGCTGGTCAACGCCCTGCACCCCGAGCGCCAGGCCGAATGGGGTTGGCTGTACGACTGGCGCATGGCAACCCGCCCGGCACCGGGCAGCCCGGCGCTGCTGGAGCCCACGCAGCCCACGCTGTGGCCCACCGAGCGTGTGCCCGGCGCTGCCTCGGCCACGCCGCTGCCGCGCCGCGCCAGCGCCTGCCTGAGCCCGCAGGCCCTGGCCCCGGCGCTGGCCGAGATCCAGCGCACGCGCAGCGACAGCTTCCTGGTCTGGCACGACGGCGCGGTGGTCTTCGAGCACCACGGCCCCGGCCGCAGCGGCGAGACACGCAACGAGCCGGCATCGATGCACAAATCGGTGCTGGCGCTGCTGGTGGGACAGGCGGTGGCCGACGGCGCGATCCCCAGCGTGGAGGCACCGGTCAAGCGCTGGCTCCCCGAATGGGCCAAGGACCCGCGTGGCGACATCACCGTGCGCCAGATGCTGCAGATGGCCAGCGGCCTGGCGCCGCTGCCCTTCAGCCTGGCGCCGGGCTCGGCCTACAGCCGCAGCCTCTATGGCCCCGACAACCGCGAGCAGCCGCTGGCCAGCGTGCTGGCCGATGCGCCGGGCAGCCGCTTCAACTACGCCAGCGGCGTGTCGCAGCTGCTGGGCCTGATCGTCGAGCGCGCCACCGGCCAGCGCTATGCCGACTACCTGTCGCGCCGCCTGTGGCAGCCGCTGGGCGCGGCCGATGCCTGGGTGGTGCTGGACCATCCGGGCGGCCATGCCCGCACGTCCAGCGGCCTGTTCGCGCGGCCCGAGGACTGGGTGCGCCTGGGCCGGCTGTGGCTGGACGACGGCCGTGTGGACGGACGCCGCGTGGTGGATCCGGCCTGGCTGGCGGCCATGTCGGCGTCCAGCCCGGCCAACCCCAACTATGGCTACCAGCTCTGGCGCGGCAGCCCGCACCAGCCCTCGCGGGCCTACAACAGCGCCACGCCCGCGCGCATGCCGGCGCGCGAGCCTTTCCTGGCCGACGACATGGTGTACTTCGACGGTGCCGGCGCGCAGCGCATGTATGCCTCGCCGTCGCTGAAGCTGGTGATCGTGCGCCTGGGGCCGGCCAGCGTCGACTGGGACGACTCGCTGCTGCCCAACCGCGTGGTGCAGGCGCTGCAAGACTGCGCTGCACCTTGAGCCGGCGCAGCGGGGGCGAGCCGCTGGCTAGATGAACATGCGGTCGGCCTGCTTGCGCAACGCTGACCGGAAGTCGGGATGCGCGATGGCGATCAGTGCCCGTGCGCGCTCGCGCATGGATTTGCCGCGCAGCTGTGCCACGCCGTACTCGGTCACCACGTAGTTGACATCGTTCTTGCTGGTGCTGACCAGGGTACCGGATGTCAGCGCGGGCACGATGCGGGAGATGCGCCCGTCCTTCGCAGTGGACGGCAGCACGATGAACGACTGGCCGCCCTGTGATCGATTGGCCGCGCGCACGAAGTCCGACTGGCCACCCGTGCCGGAAAACGGGGCCGCGCCCAGGGATTCGGAGCCGCACTGCCCGAACAGGTCGATCTGCAGCGTGGCGTTGATCGACACCAGCTTGTCGTTGCGGGCGGCCACGAAGGGGTCGTTGGTGAAGTCCGCCGGATGCAGCTCGAAGCCGGGGTTGCGGTGGATGTAGCGGTAGAGCTTGTGCGACCCGAGCGCGAAGGTGGCGACTGACTTGCCCGGCAGCAGGGTCTTGCGACGGTTGGTGACGGCCCCGCACTCGATCAGCGACAGCAGGCCATCGCCCATCATCTCGGAATGGATGCCCAGGTCGCGCTTGTGCTTGAGCTGCACGACCACCGCGTCGGGGATGCCGCCGTAGCCGATTTGCAGCGTGGAGCCGTCCTCGATCATCTCGGCCACGTAGCCGCCGATGGCCTGCTGTACCGGCCCGACCGCCGGCAGACCGACCTCGCGCAGCGGGGCATCGCTTTCGACCAGGGCCGTGACCCGTGACACGTGGACGTGGCACTGGCCATGGGCGAACGGCATCGTCGCATTCACTTCCAGCACCACGGCGCGGGCACGCTCGATCGCGGCCATCGTGTAGTCGGCCCCGAGCGACAGCGCGAAGTAGCCGTGTTCGTCCATTGGCGAGGCCATGCTGAACACCACGTCGGCCGGGGTCAGGCCTTGCCGGATCATCTGCGGCAGCTCGGAGAAGTTGCACGCCAGCGTGTCGACCCAGCCTTGCTGCGCACCGGGCCGGGAGGCCCCGCCCAGGAAGTAGCCCAGGTGCCGGACGTTGTCGGCCGTCTCGGGATCGAAGTATGCGAACGGCGCCAGCGGCAGGATCTGGCCGATGCGCACGCCCCGCAGTTCACGGCGTCGCTCGGACAGGGCACTCAGCAACGCGGGGGGCTCGCCGGCACCGGTCGGCACCACGATGGTGTCACCGTCGCGAACCTCGCGGGCTGCCTCGGCGGCCGAACGGCGCTTCTGGCGGTACTGTGCGTGAAAGGGCATCGTGTCTCCGGGTCGCTGGGCACGCGGGGCGGCGGTCGCCCCGGGGTCTGCGGTCGCAGCGGCGACGCGTGGGTTCAGGTTCCCGCCGTGCCGTGGTCGGCCGCCGTGCGCATCAGCGCCACGGCCTGGGCCTCGCCCACCACCTCGGCGTACTTGGCCTGCAGGTCGAACAGGTTGGCCTCCTGGGGACGCGCATCGCGCTCGCCGCAGGCCTCGCGCACGACGAAGGGGATGAAGCCGCTCTGCAGCGCGTCCAGCGTGGTGGCGCGCACGCAGCCCGAGGTGGAGAAGCCGATCACCAGCACCGTGTCCACGCCCATCGTGCGCAGCGTGGACGCCAGCGAGGTGCCGAAAAACGCCGAGGCGTACTGCTTGCTCACCACCACCTCGTCGGCGCGCGGCTGCAGCGTGGGCGGGAACTCGCCCAGCGGCGAGCCCTTCAGAAAGCACTTCAGCGCCGGCACCTTGCGGTAGAAGTGGCCGCCGTCGCGGCCCTCGGCACCGTAGACCACGTTGGTGAACAGCACCGGCACGCCGGCGTCGCGCGCGGCCTGCACCAAGCGCTCGTTGCTTGCCAGGGCCTCGACGAAGCCAGTGGCGTACAGCGGGCTGTCGGGCAGCAGGTAGGCCTGGACCACGTCGATGACCAGCAGTGCGGGCTGGCGTCCGAAGCTCAGTGCGCCGCCGAAGCCGGCACGCTGGTAGTCGTCATGCAGGTTGATCGTCATGGCCCGGTTTATAGGCCCGCGCCCGTGCGGCGCGGGCAGCGGTTGCGGGCCTGGCCGCCAGGCGAACAGCGCCCGGCCACAAGCTGCCGGGCGCCGCCGGGCTGCGCACACTGCCGCTCCCATGCCCTCTACCCTTTACGACAAGCTGTGGACCTCGCACGTGGTCAGCAGCGCGCTGGATGAGCGCGGCGACGAGATCGCATTGCTCTACATCGACCGCCAGATGCTGCACGAGGTGAGCAGCCCGCAGGGCTTCGAAGGCCTGCGCCATCGCGGCCTGCCGCTGGCGCGGCCCGGCGCCCACCTGGCCGTGTCTGACCATGCCGTGCCCACCCGCCACCGCGACCGGCCGTTTGCCGACCCGCTGGCCAGCGCCCAGGTGGCGCTGATGGCGCGCAATGCCCAGGACACCGGCGTGCGCTACATCCCGATGCAGGACGCACGCCACGGCATCGTGCATGTCATCGGCCCCGAGCAGGGCTTCACGCTGCCGGGCATGACGCTCGTCTGTGGCGACTCGCACACCTCCACCCACGGCGCCTTCGGCGCGCTGGCCTTCGGCATCGGTGCCAGCGAGATCGAGTGCGTGATGGCCACGCAGACGCTGCGCCAGCGCCGCGCGAAGACCCTGCGCGTGCGCATCGACGGGCCGCTGCCGGCCGGCGTGTCGGCCAAGGACCTGATCCTGGCGGTGATCGGCCGCCTGGGCGCCTCGGGCGGCACCGGCCATGCGCTGGAGTTCACCGGCCGCGTCGTCGAGGAGCTCGGCATGGCCGCGCGCATGACCCTGTGCAACATGGGCATCGAGGCCGGCGCACGCTGCGCGCTGGTGGCGCCCGACGACACCACCTTCGCCTGGCTGGAAGGCCGTCCGCTGGCGCCCACCGGCAGGCTGTGGGAGCAGGCGCTGGACTTCTGGCGCACGCTGCGCAGCGACCCCGATGCCCCGGTGGCGCGCGAACTGGTGCTGAACGCCGCCGCGCTGGCACCGCAGGTCACCTGGGGCACCAGCCCCGACCAGGTGCTGGGCATCGACGGCCGCGTGCCCGATCCCGCCGCCCAGGCCGATGCCGCGGCCGCGCGCAAGGTGGCGCGCGCGCTCGACTACATGGGCCTGCAGCCCGGCACCGCGCTGCAGGACGTGGCCATCGACCACGTGTTCATCGGTTCGGGCACCAACAGCCGCATCGAGGACTTGCGCGCCGCCGCCGCCGTGCTGCGCGGCCAGCGCCGGCGCGAGGGCGTCACGGCCCTGGTGGTGCCGGGCTCGGCCCAGGTGGCGGCGCAGGCCGTGACCGAGGGCCTGGACCGGGTGTTCCGCGATGCCGGCTTCGAATGGCGCGACGCCGGCTGCTCGCTGTGCGTGGCGATGAACGACGACCGCCTGCCGCCCGGCAGCCGCTGCGCCAGCACCAGCAACCGCAACTTCGAGGGCCGCCAGGGCGCCGGTGCGCGCACCCACCTGGTGAGCCCGGCCACTGCCGCGGCCAGTGCCATCCGTGGCCACCTGGCCGATCCCCGCGCCTTTGCGCAGGAGCCTGCATGACGCCGTTCACCACGCTGCATTCGGTGGCGGCGCCGATGCCCGACGCCGACATCGACACCGACATCCTGTTCCCTGGCCGCTTCCTGGTGCTGACCCAGAAGGCCGGGCTCGGCCCCTATGCCTTCCACGACCAGCGCTTCGACGCCGAGGGCCGGCCGCGGCCCGACTTCGTGCTGCACCGGCCGCCCTGGCAGGGCGCGGCCATCCTGGTGGCCGGCCCCAACTTCGGCTGCGGCTCCAGCCGCGAGCAGGCGCCCTGGGCCCTGGCCGACCTGGGCCTGCGCTGCCTGATCGCACCCAGCTTCGGCGAGATCTTCGAGGGCAACTGCCTGAACAACGGCATCCTGACCATCCGCCTGGGCGCGGTGGCCCATGCGTTGCTGATGGACGCGGCCGAGCAGGGCCTGCAGCTCACCGTCGACCTGCACACCAGCACCGTGACCCTGCCCGATGGCGGCGCCATCGCGTTCAGCGTGCCCGTGCGCGCGCGCCAGGCCCTGCTGCAGGGCCTGGACGAGATCGACCGCATCCGCACCCAGGACGGCGCGCGCATCGCCGCCTTCGAGGCCGCGCACCGTGAACGTCAGCCCTGGCTGTTCAACGGCCCGGCTGCTCCCTCCCACCCGAACCAGGACTGATTCCCATGGCCAACCCCATCCTCCGCCAGATGCTCGACCAGGGCGACTTCTTCGTCGTGCCGGGCATGCAGGACATGATCGCCGCCGCGGTGGCCAACAAGGTGGGCTTTCCCATCGTCTACGGCTCGGGCTACTGGCTCACCGCGTCCAGCCTGGGCCTGCCCGATGCCGGCATTGCCAGCTACACGCAGATGCTCGACCGCATGGCCACGCTGGCGCAGACCAGCAAGGCCGCGGTGATCGCCGATGCCGACACCGGCTACGGCGGCCTGCTGAACGTGGCCCACACGGTGCGCGGCTACGAGAAGGCCGGCATCACCGCCATCCAGATCGAGGACCAGGAATTCCCCAAGAAGTGCGGCCACACGCCGTTCAAGCGCGTGGTGCCGATGGAGGACATGGTCGAGAAGATCAAGGTGGCCGCCGAGACGCGCGAGGACAAGAAGAACTTTCTGATCATCGCCCGCACCGATTCGCGGGCCGGCTTTGGCGTGGACGATGCCATGCGCCGCCTGGAGGCGTATGCCAAGGCCGGCGCCGATGTGCTGTTCTTCGAGGCCCCGCAATCGGAAGACGAGATGCGCCGCGCCTGCGAGGCCTTCGACCTGCCGATGATGGCCAACATGGCCGATGGCGGCAAGACGCCCATCCTGCCGGCCGCCACGCTCAAGGAGATCGGCTACGCCTTCGCGATCTACCCGTCGATGACCAGCCTGGTGGCTGCCGCCGCCATAGAGGCCGCGCTGCGCAAGCTCAAGGACGAGGGCATCAGCCAGAGCCCCGCGCTGCCGATGTTCGACTTCACCGAGTTCTGCCAGCTGATCGGCTTCCAGGCCGTGTGGGACTTCGAGAAACGGTGGGCGCGTTGATGGGCGCGCGCCGAGCGGGCCTGCTGCCGCTGGCCGTCTGCGGCTCGGCCTGGGCCCAAAGCCGCGCGCACTGCGCGCAGCAGCCTGGCATCTGCCACACCCGGCACGCAACCGATGGCGGCCACACCCGGGCAAACTGGCGCCACCACCTCGCGACGCTGGCGCCGCTGCTGTGCCGCTGAACGCCACCGCCCGCCCGCGGCCTTGCGCCGCAACACTGACCCCACACCTGCCACAGGCCATGACACACGCCTTCGCCCCCACCTTGCCGCGCCGCCAACTGCTGCGGGCCGCCGCTGCCGGCTTGCTGCCCACCCTGGGCCCTGCCGGCGCGGCCGCCGTGGGCGCCGCGCCATCGGCCGAGATGCAGCGCCGCTTCGTGCTGATGCGCGGCACGCTTGACGACCGCGTGGTGCTGGGCGAGATCGACGGCCAGTTCCTGGCTGCCGTGGAGGGCGAGATGCTGCCGATGTGCGGCCTGCGCGCCGTCACCTTCACGCGCTGGAAGTCGCTGGGCGACGGGCGCTGGCTCACCGCCAGTTTCGAGCACGTGTACTACACCGACCCGGCCAGCGGCGCGGTGCTGACCGAGTGGAAGAACCCGCTCACCGGCCGCACCGTGCCGGTGCCGGTGTACTCGTCCAAGCCCTCGCGCCGCCAGTTGCGCGCCGACCTCAGCTTTGCCAGCCTGGAACCGCTGCCGCCCGGCGTGGTGCTGGACGACCGCGTCGAGGTGGCGCATGAAGACCGCGGCGAGCAGGTGTTCGTGCAGCGCGTCAACGCCGTCACCGCGCGCCCCGGCGCCAGCGGGCGCTACCGCTATGGCGAACTGGTCACCCTGCGCGCGCCGCTGGCCGCGCTGCGCGACCCCCTGGCCCGCCAGGTGCCTTGCGCGGTGAACTTCACCGCGCTCAGCAGCTACCGCGTGTGGATGCAGATGGGCGATCAGCCCGGCCATCTGGTGACCCATGGCCATGGCCGCTACGGCATGGCCGCGGGCGAGTTGCACCCGGTGTGGCTGGCGGCCGCCCGCGCCGGCAAGCTGGACTGGCTTGACGATCCCGGTCAGCGCCTGGCTCCGCTGTTGGCCCCGTGAGCACGGCCCGGCCCCGCGCCATGCCCCCGATCTCACACCGCCGCCGCGCCTGCCTGGGCCTGCCGCTGCTGCCCTGGCTGACGGTGGCCTCGGGCTGCGCCAGCCCGGTGCCCGGGGCCACCCGCGCCGGGCCGGCACGGGCACCGGACGCCAGCGCCGAGCCGGCACGGGCACCGGCCGCCAGCGCCGAGCCGGCGCTGATGCCCCTGTGGCAGGGCCAGCCCATGGCCGAGGCCGACTGGCCCGGCGGCCATGCCGGCGACGGCACCGGCCAACTCAGCGCCGATGGCCAGCGCCTGACCAACGTCGGCTGGCCCACGCTGGCCGTCTACCCGCCCGCGCCGGGCCGCGCCACCGGCACGGCCATGCTGGTGGCGCCGGGCGGCGGCTTGCGCTTTCTGGCGATCCAGAACGAGGGCGTGCAGATCGCCCACTGGCTGGCCGAGCGTGGCGTGACCGCGTTCCTGCTGCGTTATCGAACCTTCCACGAACCCGCTGGCGAGACGCCCGAGCAAGCCCGCGACAAGGTGTTTGCCGCGCTGCGCGCCGGCTGGGCCGGGCATGCCGCTGCGGCCGATGGCCTGCAGGCCATGCGCCTGATCCGCCGTCGCGCCGCCGAATGGGGCGTGAACCCGCAGCGGGTGGGCGCCATCGGCTTCTCGGCCGGGGCCCATGTGGCCGGCATGGCCGGCCTGGCCACCGAGGCGGCAGCGCGCGCCGACTTCGTGGCCCTGGTCTACGGCTCGCCGCTGGGTGCAGGCCCGCTGCCACCGGCTTTTCTGCCCGACCCGCCCGGCTCGCCCACCGAGCCCTGGTTGCGCCCACCGGGTCGCCCGGCTCCGGGTGCGCTGCCGCCGATGTTCCTGGCCATGGCCCAGGACGATCGCCTGGTCGGCAGCGGCGTGCGCGGCTTCTACGAGCAGCTGTTCGCCGCCGGCTACCGGCCCGAGCTGCACCTGTTCCGCAGCGGCGGCCACGGCTTCGGCCTGGCGCCGCGCGGCCGCAGCAGCGACAACTGGTCGACGGCTCTGGCGGCCTGGTTGCTCGACCTGGGCCTGCTGGCCCCCGCCAGCGCCACCTGATCGCCCCTGGGGCGCGGCCTTGCGCCCGGCCGCGGCCCGGCACCCGACGACGGACGAAAGCCTGCGCGCAGCATGGCTGCGTCGCAGGCCTTTGCGTGCAAGCTCCGCAGGCCGGCACAGCGCGTGCCGGCCGGGGCCCCGTCAGAAGCTGTAGCGCAGGCGGGCGCCAACCGTGCGGCCCTCCTGCATCGTGACCTGCATGCCTTGCTGGTTGAAGTTGGTCAGCGGGGTCAGCGTCAGGTTGGGATAGCGCTGGGCCGTCTGCCAGCCCTGGTTGTTGAACGCATTGCGCACGAACAGCTCCAGCAGCAGATCCTTGCGCTCGAAGCCCTGGCGCAGGTCCACGCGGTTGTAGCCGGCGATGCGGGTCAGGTTGAAGTCGGTGTCCCAGCGGCTGCCCACGTAGGTGAAGTCGCCGCGGGTGTAGGCGCTCCAGCCCGCAAAGTTCCAGCGGTAGGTGCTGTTGGCCGTGACCGTCCAGGCCGGCAGGCGGCCCACCTCGTTGCCCTCGAACGATACGGCCGGGGCGGTCAGCACCGCGGCGTTGGCGGCACGGAAGCGCGACCAGGTGGCCTTCTTGTAGTCGATGTAGGTGCCGACCGTCCAGGCATTGGTGACCTGGGCATCCAGGTTCAGCTCCAGGCCGCGGATGCGGGCCGCGTTGCCCACCGTGACCCCCACGCCCGAGGTGGCGAAGGGGCAGGCGGGCGTGTTGGTGGTCGGGCCGCAGCTGCCCGGGTTGAACACCGTGGTGCCCGACAGGCGGTTGTCCCACTTCTGGTCGTACACGGCCAGCGCGTACTGCAGCGAGCGGTTGACCTGCTGCTTGATGCCCAGCTCGACCGAGTCGAGCTTGGGCTGCGGCGTGAACGCCGAGATGCCCGGGAACAGCGACTCGAGGTAGGCCTTGCCGGCCGCACTGCCGTTGGCGTAGCCGCTGTTGACGGTGAGCGGCTGCACGCCGCGGGCCAGGTTCAGGTAGGCCGAGGTGGTGGCGTTGGGCTTGTAGCGCAGCGTCAGGCGTGGCAGCACATTGCTGACCTCGTTGGCGGTGACCGCACCGTTGAAGGCCGTGAAGGTGGTCTTGTCCTTCTGGTAGCGCGCCTCGCCGGTGAGCGTCCACTGCGGCGTCAGGTCGTATTCCACCGAGGCATACACCGCGGGCACATCGGACTTCAGGTCCAGGAAGGCACCGGTGCTGCGCGAGGGGCTGGTGGCACCGAAGGCCATGCTCTGGTCGATCTGCGAGAGCTGGAAGACGGAGGTGAAGTAGCTCGCGCCGATCAGGCCACGCAGCGGCTTGGACGCATCGCTCGACAGGCGCGCATCCAGCGTGAGGTCACGGGTGGGGTTGGTCTGCAGCGCGATGAAGGCGACGGTCTTGGTGCGGTCCAGGTCGTGAATCGAGGTCGAGGCCGATTCGTTGTAGCCGGCGTTCAGCGCCAGCTCCATGTCCTGTGGCAGGCGCAGGCCCATCTGGGCCGACAGGCGCGTGGTCTCGCGCAGCATGCCGGTGTGGGTCAGGCGCGGGGCCTTGGCCAGGAACGGATCGTTCAGGCTGTTGTTGATGAAGGCCTGGTAGACCGAGGCGGGCAGGGCGGTGTTCGCATCGAACACGCCGGGGCCGAGGGCGGCATAGCCGGGCAGCCCGCCACAGAAGTAGGCCACCGAGGGCGTGAAGCTGACGGTCTCGCCGGCGGCGTTCTTGCCGGTGTAGCTCTTGCCCGTGCAGCTGGTGTTGCCGGCCGCCACGATCATGCCGGTGGCGGGCAGCGAGTCTTCATCCTTCTGGTAGTGGCCGCGCAAGCGCACCCACAGGTCATCGCTGGGCTTGATGTAGACCGTGCCGGCCACGTAGATGGAGTGCTCGGCCCCCAGCTCGCCGCCATCCGTGGTGCGGAACTGGGCGGCCTTGCGCTTGTTGCCGAAGGACAGGCGGCCACTGGCCAGGTCACCCAGCAGCGGCCCCTCGATCGACGCCTCGGCATCGGTGGTGCCGCGGTGGTTGACGCTCAGGTTGACCGTGCCACCGAAGGTGGACGCGGGCTGCTTGGTGATGAAGTTCACCGCACCGCCGAAGGTGCTGCGGCCGAAGAACGCGTTCTGCGGCCCCTTGAGAACTTCCACGCGGGCCACGTCGCTGAGGCCCAGGCTGCCTACGCCGCCCGAGATGAAGATGCCGTCGATGAAGACGCCGCCCGAGTTCTCCCAGGGGAAGTTGACCTCACCCTGCAGGCCGCGGAAGGTGACCACGCCAAAGGCGCGGCCCTGGGCCCCGGAGCCCTGTGCCGACGAGAAGCTGAAGCCGGTCTGCTCGCCAAGCTCCTTCACGTCACTGATGCCGGTGGCACGCAGTTCCTTCTCCCCCATGGTCTGCAGCGAGATGGGCACGTCCAGCATCACCTCCTTGCGCTTGCGGGCGGTCACCGTGACCTGGGTGATCGGGGCGTTCTCCGGATCGGCCGAGGCCCCGGTCGAGGCCGTGCTGGCGGCCTGCGACCAGGCGCCACCGGCGCTCAGCGCGCAGGCCAGGGCGATCAGGGTGCGGCCGACGGGCAGCCGCTGGGCGGGAAGGGTGGACATGTCGTGCGTACTCCGTGGGGGCGATTCTCGGGATGGCTCGGGCGTTGTCGCCCGACAGGAGGGAAGCGGGGGGGCAGGGCGGGCGCTGTACCGGACTTCGGGAGCGGCTGCCTTCGCGGCGCTGACCCAATGTAGACAGATGCTTACCTTGTGCCATGCGGCGCTTGGGCGCAGCTCATCTGGTGAACACGTGGGGCGTGTTCACGCGCGGGTCATGCGATGGCCGCGGCCTGTTCCAGACTGGTGAACATCGACTGCTTGAGCAGGAAGGCGCGGCGCGCCGCCGGGTCGGCCTGCAAGGCCTGCATCTTCTCGCTGCGCTCGGCGCGGGCATTGGCCCAGCCGTCGCGCATCAGGCGCGTGTTCTCGATGGTCTGGGCCTGCACGAAATCGCGCGTGATGGTCTGGCGCTGGCGTTCGTACAAGGCCACCTGTGCGTCGCCACAGGCCCCCTGTCGCAGCACCTTCACCAGCTTGTCGGCGGCATTCATCGCGTCATGGATGCCGCTGTTCATGCCGAAGCCGCCCATCGGGCTGTTCAGGTGCGCCGAATCGCCCACCAGCAGGATGCGTCCCACCGCGAAACGTTCGCACACGCGCTGGTGCACGCGGTAGAGCGTGCGGTGGCGGGTGGCCGGCTGCAGGTCCTCGCCCAGCATGCGCTTGAACACGGCGTTCTTGTAGTCTTCGCTGAGCAGTTCCTCGTCGCTGGCGCCCACCGGTGCCGGCACCAGCACGCGCCACAGCTCGGGCACGCGCAGGATCACCATCCACTCGGTGGGGTCGGACACGTAGTTCACCCAGCTCAGGCCCGGGAAGGCCGTCTCCACCGGGTGCTCGGTGGACAGGCACACGAACTTCTCGTCATAGGTGAAGCCCGGAAATTTCAGGCCCAGCACCTTGCGCACCACGCTGCTGGCACCATCGGCCGCCACCAGGTAGCGGGCACGCCAGCGCTCGACCTCGTTGGGGCCTTCCACATAGGCGGTCACACCGGTCTCGTCCTGCTCGACGAAGAGCACGCGCTGGCCCTTCAGGACCTGGGCCCTGGGCTCGGTGCCGATCTGCGCCACGATGTCGGCGGTGACGCGGTGCTGCTCGCACTGCATGCGGAACGGGAAGCGCGTGCGGTCGGCGATCTCGGCCATGTCGAAACTGAACACCTCGCCGCTCTGGCGATCGCGGTACTGGTAGACCGGCGCCTTCAGGCCCTGCTCGAACAACACGCGGCTGGCGCCCAGGTCGTCCAGGATCTCGAGCGTCGGCGCATGGAAGGTGGAGGCCCGCAGGTCGGTGGCATTGCTGTGCAGCGGCTCCACGGCGGTGACGTCGATGCCCTGGCGGGCCAGGGCCAGTGCAGCGGTGGCGCCCACCGGCCCCAGGCCGGCGACCAGCACCTCGGTGTCGTGAGTGATCATGGGGTTGTCGGCTGTGCGCCTGTGATGTGATGGAGACGCGGTCATGGTCACATCGGCGTGGCCGCCGGTCGCGGCCGGGCCGCGCGGCGTCCGTCTGGTGGATAAGCCCTTGCAGGCCGCGTCGCCGCAGGGTGAACAATGCGCCACCACAGGCGCTGCCACGACCCCGCCGAGCCCTAGCATCCGGACGGGTGGCCGCGCCGTGCGGCCGCTCGCGAAAGGACCTCTCCATGTTCAAGAAGCTCGGCCGCGCCGCTGTCCTGGCGGCCGGCAGCGTGGCGGCGCTGTGCGCCTGCGCACAGGCGGCGGCTCCGGTGGCGCCCGCCGCCGCGGCGTCCGAGGCCATGGCCGCCGCACCCGTCGACGCCGCCCTCGCGGCGCGTGGCAAGCGCCTGTTCCTGCGCTGCGTGGCCTGCCACGATGCCACCGCCACCGGCCTGCCCAAGACCGGCCCGCACTTGCAGGGCATCGTCGGCCGCCGAGCGGGTGCGGTGGACGGCTACGCCTACTCCCCGGCCATGAAGGGCCAGGCCTTCAGCTGGGACGCAGCCCGCCTGGACGCCTGGCTCGTCCAGCCGGGCGCGGTGGTGCCCGACACCAGCATGGTGTTCATCGGCATGCCCGACGAGCAGGAGCGGCGTGCGCTGATCGCCTTCCTGCGCACGCTGCGATAGGCGCGGGCCGCGCCGCCTCGGCGCCCCGTGTTCACTGCGCGACCAGTCGCGCAGCCCCGGTTGGGTCTGGCGGTTCCGGCACCTATCGTGCCAGGCCAAGACAACTGCCTGCCGAGCGCGCCGACCATGGAACTCTCCGACAAGACCGCCCGCCAGATCTGGGCTGAGGTGAAGGCCCATCCGCAGCGCGCGCGCTTCGGCTACGGCCGCAAGGCCGCGCTGGTGAACATCGATTTCCAGTGCGCCTACACCCGCGTGGACGAGTTCAAGACCGCCTACGAAACCGATCCGCAGCAGATCGCCCACGTGAACCAGTTGGCCCGGCGCTTTCGCGCGCTGAACTGGCCGGTGGTGTGGACGCATGTGGCCTATGCCGAATCGGGCGAGGACGCGGGCGTCTGGGGCACGCGCACCAACACGCCGGACTCGCTGCAGAACATCAAGCACGGCTCGCGCCGCGCGCAGTTCGACGAGCGCTGCGAGATCCAGCACGGCCGCGACCTGGTGTACTGCAAGCGCATGCCCAGCCCGTTCTTCGAGACGCCGCTGCAGAGCCTGCTGGTGTGGCACCAGGTGGACACGGTGGTCATCACCGGCGGCTCCACCTCGGGCTGCGTGCGCGCCGCGGCGGTGGACTCGCTGTCGCGCGGCTACCGCACCATCGTGCCCGAGCAGTGCGTGGCCGACAAGCACGAGTCCTACCACTTCGCCAACCTCACCGACCTGATGCTGAAGTACGCCGACGTGGTGGACGTGGCCGACACGCTGGCCTGGCTGGACGGCCAGCGGAGCGCGGCATGAACGCGCCGTCGGCCCCGCGCCGCGAGGACACCGGCCACTACGGCTACTGGCCCTATGCCGGCCGGCCGCGCATCACCTGGCCCGGCGGTGCGCGCATCGCCGTGTGGGTGGCACCCAACATCGAGTTCTACGAGCTGAACCCGCCGGTCAACCCGCAGCGCGCGGCCTGGCCGCATCCGTACCCGGCCGTGCCCGGCTACGCGATCCGCGACTACGGCAACCGCGTCGGCCACATGCGGCAGATGGCGCTGCTGGACAAGTACGGCCTGCGCGGATCGATCTCGCTGTCGACCGCGCTGTGCACGCACCACCCCGAGATCATCGCGATGTGCCGCGAGCGCGACTGGGAGTTCTTCAGCCACGGCATCTACAACACGCGCTACACCTACGGCATGTCCGAGGCCCAAGAGCGCGCGATGATCCTGGAGTCGATGGACACCATCGAGCGCCATGCCGGCCGCCGCCCGGCGGGCTACCTGGCGCCGGCGCTGTCGCACAGCGAGGTCACGCTCGACCTGTTCGCCGAGCTGGGCGGCCGCTACACCTGCGACCTGTTCCATGACGACCAGCCCACGCCGCTGCAGGTGCGTGGCGGCCAGCGCTTCGTGTCGGTGCCGTACTCGCTGGAGCTCAACGACACCATCGCCTATGTCGTCAACAAGGTCGAACCGCGGCGCTACGGCCAGATGATCAAGGACAGCTTCGACCGGCTGTATGCCGAGGGTGCCGAATCGGGCACGGTGATGTGCATCCCCACGCACAACTACCAGGTGAGCTGCCCGCATCGGCTCAAGGCCTTCGAGGACGCGCTGGCCCACATCACCGGGCACAGCGGCGTGTGGCTGACCACCGGCCGCGAGATCGCCGAGCACTATCTCGCCCACCACCACGACGCCGCCGTGGCCGACATCGCCCGCCACGCGGGCCCCGGCGCCACCACCGGCCAGGAGGCCTGAGCATGGCCCTCGACGACAGCCACCTGGCCTATCCGATGCGCCGCCACGGCATGGACCACGACCGCTATGCCTGGTCGATGCTGACCGACCGGCCACCGCTGCACTGGCCCGGTGGCAAGCCGCTGGCGGTGTGGATCAATGTCAGCGTGCAGCACTTCCCGATGAACCCGGGCGCGGCGCTGAAGCTGCCGGGTTCGATGACCATGCCGTACCCGGATCTGCGCCACTACACGCTGCGCGACTACGGCAACCGCGTCGGCATCTACCGCCTGCTGCAGGCCCTGCGCGAGGCCGGCCTGCCGGCCAGCTTTGCCGTCAATGCCGCGCTGGTCGAGCGCTATCCCGCACTGGCCGATGCGCTGCTGGCGCATGGCGGCGAGTGGCTGGGCCACTCGTGGTCGATGGACACGCCGCATGCCGGCGCGCTGCCGGCCGAGGCCGAGCAGGCGGTGATCGCACGCTCGCTGGCGCTGCTGCGCCAGCGCAGCGGCCAGCCGGTGCGCGGCTGGCTCAGCCCGGGCAAGTTGCAGACCGCGCGCACGCCCGAGCTGCTGCAGGCCGCCGGCATCGACTACTTCTGCGACTGGGTCAACGACGAGCTGCCCTACCGCTTCCACACCGCCGAGGGCGACCTGTGGAGCCTGCCACTGGCCACCGAGATCGAGGACCGCTTCGTGGTGCTGGACAACCTGCACGCCGAGGCCTCGTGGGCCGACCAGGTGATCGACGCCTTCGAGCTGCTGCTGGCCGAGGCGCGCGCGCAGGGCGGCCGGCTGCTGAGCCTGTCGCTGCACCCCTGGGTGATGGGCCAGCCGCACCGCATGCGCCACCTCGAGCGCGTGCTGGCGCACATCGCCGCCAGCGATGCTGTGTGGTGTGCCCAGCCGGGCGAGATCGTCGCGCTGGCCGCGGCACAGGAGCCACGCTGATGCGGGCCGACCGTGACGTGCTGATCAGCGAGGTGGGCCCGCGCGACGGGCTGCAGAGCATCCAGGCCATCCTGCCCACGGCGGCCAAGAAGGCCTGGATCAGCGCCGCCGCCGCCTCGGGCATCGCCGAGGTGGAGGTGGGCTCCTTCGTGCCGGCCAGCGTGCTGCCGCAACTGGCCGACACCGCCGAGCTGGTGGCCCATGGCCGCGGCATCCCCGGCCTGACGGTGGCCGTGCTGGTGCCCAACTTCAAGGGCGCGCAGGCGGCGGTGGCCGCCGGCGCGCACAAGATCACCGTGCCGCTGTCGGTGAGCGAGACCCACAGCCTGCGCAACGTGCGCCGCAGCCATGCGCAGATGCTCGACGAGATCCGCCGCATCGGCGAGCTGGTGAACGCCCTGCCCGAAGACCAGCGCCCGCACCTGGAGGGCAGCCTGTCCACCGCCTTCGGCTGCACGCTGGAGGGCGCGGTGCCCGAGAAGCGCGTGCTCGAGCTGGCCGTGGCCCTGATGGAGGCCGGCTGCCACGAGGTGGGCCTGAGCGACACCACCGGCTATGCCAACCCGGCCCAGGTGCGCCGCCTGGTGCGTGCGCTGTGGTCGGCCGTGGGTCGCCACCAGCTCACCGGCATCCACCTGCACAACACGCGCGGCCTGGGCCTGGCCAATGCGCTGGCCGCGCTGGACGTGGGCCTGAACACCTTCGACGCCTCGCTGGGCGGCCTGGGCGGCTGCCCGTTCGCCCCCGGGGCCAGCGGCAACATCGTCACCGAAGACCTGGTGTTCATGCTCGAGGCCATGGGCCTGCGCACCGGCATCGACTTCGCCGCGCTGCTGCGGCAGCGCGAACTGCTGGCCCAGGTGCTGCCCGGCGAGCCGCTGTACGGCATGGTGCCGCTGGCCGGCCTGCCGCTGGGCTTCCAGCCGGCTGGCGGCCCCCCCGGTTCTTCCAAGGGTTCCTGATGAGCGCTTCCGCATTGCCGCTGGCCGGCGTCCGAGTCATCGAGTTCACGCACATGGTCATGGGGCCCAGCATCGGCCTGATCCTGGCCGACCTGGGCGCCGAGGTCACCAAGGTCGAGCCGCTGGAGGGCGACAACACGCGCCGCCTCACCGGCGCCGGCGCCGGCTACTTCGCGATGTACAACCGCAACAAGCAAAGCGTGGCCATCGACCTGAAGTCCGAGTCCGGGCGCCAGGCCGTGCACCGGCTGCTGGCCGAGGCCGACGTGCTGCTGGAGAACTTCCGCCCTGGCGCGATGGACGCGCTGGGTTTCGGCGCCGCCGCGCTGGCCGCGCTGAACCCGCGCCTGATCTACTGCTCGGCCAAGGGCTTTCTCTCCGGCCCCTACGAGCACCGCACCGCGCTCGACGAGGTGGCCCAGATGATGGGCGGCCTGGCCTACATGACCGGCCTGCCCGGCAAGCCCATGCGCGCCGGCAGCTCGGTGATCGATGTCACCGGCGCGATGTTCTGCGTGATT
The DNA here is from genome assembly GCA_964409495.1 of uncultured Bordetella sp. Lineage (GTDB taxonomy): Bacteria > Pseudomonadota > Gammaproteobacteria > Burkholderiales > Burkholderiaceae_C > Pseudaquabacterium. The sequence continues at coordinate 1,965 of CAYPDO010000016.1, read as the reverse complement.
GGCATCCTCGCGGCGCTGCACCAGCGTCATGCCACCGGCCGCGGCCAGGCGGTGACCGCCTCGCTGTACGAGACCACGGTGTTCCTGGTCGGCCAGCACATGGCGCAGTGCGCGGCCACCGGCCAGGCGCCGCCGCCGATGTCGGTGCGCCAGTCGGCCTGGGCGGTGTACGACGTGTTCGAGACCGCCGACGACGAGCGCGTGTTCGCCGCGGTGGTGAGCGACACGCAGTGGCGCAAGTTCTGCGAGGACTTCGGCTTCGCCGAGTTCCTGGCCGATGCATCGCTGGCCCGCAACACCGGCCGCGTGCAGCAGCGCGAGCGCACGCTGCCGGTGATCCGCGCGCGCTTCGCCCAGCTGGCCAAGTCGGAGCTGATGGCGATGCTCGAGGCCACGGGCCTGCCGTTTGCGCCGATCGCCCGGCCGCAGGATCTGTTCGACGACCCGCACCTGAATGCCGGCGGCGGCCTGCTCGACATCACGCTGCCCAACGGCACGGCGACGCGGCTGCCGGCGCTGCCGATCGAGATGGACGGCCGGCGCTTCGGGCTGCGCAGCGGCCTGCCGGCGGTGGGCCAGCACAACCGCGAGCGCCTGCTGGCCGGCGGGATGTCGCCGGCCGAGGTGGACGCGCTGGTGTCTGCCGGGGTGCTGGCGGGATGAGCGCTGCGCCCTCAGGCCCGCACGGCAGCGCCCGGCCGACGCCGACCTCGCTGTTCGACAAGCTGTGGGCGCTGCACCGCATCGCCGATCTGGACGACGGCGCCACGCTGCTGCACATCGACCGCGTGTTCCTGCATGAGCGCACCGGCGGCGTGGCGCTGCGGTCGCTGGCCGAGGCCGGCCACACCGTGCGCCGGCCGCGCCAGGCCTTTGCCACGCTGGACCACATCGTCGACACGCTGCCGGGCCGCACCGCGCGCGGTGACCGCACGCTGATGCCCGGCGGCGAGGCCTTCATCCGCACCACGCGCGAGGCCACGCGCGCACATGGCATCCGCCTGTTCGACCTGGACGATCCCGACCAGGGCATCGTGCATGTGGTGTCGCCCGAGCAGGGCATCGTGCTACCGGGCCTGACCCTGGTCTGCCCCGACAGCCACACCTGCACGCAAGGCGCCTTCGGTGCGCTGGCCTGGGGCGTGGGCTCGTCCGAGGCCGAGCATGCGCTGGCCACGCAGACGCTGCGTGTGCCGCGGCCGCGCTCCATGCGCGTGTGGTTCGACGGCCAGCTGCCTGCCGGCGTGGGCGCGAAGGACATGATCCTGGCGCTGATCGCGCGCGACGGTGCCGCGGGTGCGCGTGGCGCGGTGGTCGAGTTCGCCGGCGCGGCGGTGCGTGCGCTGCCGATGGAGGCGCGCATGACCCTGTGCAACATGGCGGTGGAGTTCTCGGCCTTCACCGGCCTGATCGCGCCCGACGCGCGCTGCTTCGACTACCTGGCCGGCCGGCCGCAAGCGCCCCAGGGCGAGCGCTGGGCGCAGGCCGTCACGGCATGGCAGGGCCTGTTCAGCGACGACGGCGCCGGCTTCGATGCCGAGACGCGGCTGGACGTGAGCCGCCTCGTGCCCATGCTGACCTGGGGCACCAGCCCGCAGCATGCGCTGGGCATCGACGCCGTGGTGCCGGCCCCCGAGACCGCGCGCGACGCGTCGGAAGCCCAGGCCGCGGCCAAGGCCCTGGACTACATGGGCCTGGTGCCCGGCCAGCGCCTGGCCGGCCTGCCGATCGACGCGGCCTTCATCGGCTCGTGCACCAACGGCCGCCTGTCCGACCTGCGCGCCGCGGCGGCCCTGCTGCGCGGCCGGCGCGTGGCACCCGGGGTGCGCGCGCTGTGCGTACCGGGCTCGGGCGCGGTCAAGCGCGCGGCCGAGGCCGAGGGCCTGCACCGGGTGTTCCTCGACGCCGGCTTCGAGTGGCGCGAGCCGGGCTGCTCGATGTGCTTCTTCGCCGGTGGCGAGCAGT
>CAYPDO010000015.1:0-24121 GCA_964409495.1 uncultured Bordetella sp. | reverse complement strand
CGGGCTGAGACTGCGCCCGTCCGACAACGCACTGAGATCGCCCAGTCCGGTCAAGCGCCATCGGCCAATGGACGGCACCGCGACCTGCAGGCCGGCCATACCAGCGGGCAGTTCAAGGTCTGCGCCACCGTGCCCGGTTGCGGCAGCGCTGGCCTGGCCGCCCGCGCGGTCGGGGTCTGACCGGGCCCTGATGAGGTGCCCGCGGCAGTCTGTCCACCGGCCGCGGGATGCCGCGGCGCAGAAGCACCCTTGCGACGGGAGTTAGGGGGTGGTGCGAAGCGTGACGATCTCCACACAATTCTTCGACACCTGCATCCCGGCCACCGGCCGGGCAGGCAGAAACCGAGGCGTCCTGCGCCGGAAAGGTCTGCCCCACCATGATCGGCGATGTGCTCGTCCTGCTGCGCGACCGCCTCGATGCCTATCTGCACGCTGCAGCGGCATCGACCGGTGACGATTCGCCGGAGGACCGAGCCCAGCTGATCGACGGCGACAAGGCCGACACGGTCGATTTCAGGCTCAACGCCATCTCGATCCTGCTCGTCAACCTCGAACAGGAAACCACGTTGCGCGCGCCCGATCCCTGGCTGCGCGTGGCTGCCGACGGCCGCCAGCAGCGTGTGGCCCCTGATGTGCGCCTGAGCCTGAATGTGCTGTTCGTGGCGCGCTTCAAGGGCTATGCACTGGGCCTGAACCAGCTGGCGCTGGTGATCCGCTTCTTCCAGGGGCATCCGGTGCTGGACCACCAGAACACGCCAGCACTGCCGGCGGCCATCGACAAGTTGGTGATCGAACTGGTCACGCTGCCGCAGCGTGAGCAAAACGAGATCTGGAGCGCGCTGCGCGTGCACTACCAACCTTCGGTGCTGTACCGGGTGCGCATGGTGGTGCTGAGCGACCCGGACGCGGTGACACCACCGCGCATCGAGCAGACCGTGGTGCGCACCACGCGGCGCGACGAGACCTGACCCCACACCCCCCACCCCCACCGACCGAACGGAGTGCAAGCCATGCCCGTCTACAGGACACCCGGCGTCTACATCGAAGAAATCTCGACGCTGCCCCCCTCGGTGGCCGAGGTGGCCACAGCTGTGCCGGCCTTCATCGGCTACACCGAGATCGGGCCGGGCGACGCTGCCGCACCCAAGGTGCTGCGCATCAGCACGCTGCTGGACTACCGCAGCGCCTTCGGTGGGCCGCAGCGCAGCAAGTTCACGGTCACCGAGCCGGCCGCACCCGGCCTGCCGCCGGCCGTGACGGCGGTGGCGCCGTCCAGCCCGTTCTCGTTGTACTACGCGCTGGCGCACTACTTCAAGAACGGCGGCGGCCCGTGCTATGTGGTCTCGGTGGGCAACTACGGCAACGTGCCGGCCAAGGCGCGGTTCTCGGCCGGCCTGGCTGCCATCGAGAAGGAAGACGAGCCCACGCTGCTGGTTCTGACGGATGCCGCGATGCTGTTGCCGGCGAGTTCGTACTACGAGGTGTGCGGCGAAGCCCTGGGCCAGTGCCGCAAGCTGGGTGACCGCTTCACCATCCTCGATGTGCAGGGCGGGGCGGTGGAGGCCTTCCGCAACGACGCCAACCTGGCTGCCAACCTGATGTACGGCGCGGCCTACCACCCGTATTTGCAAACCTCGCTGGCAGCCGAATACGACGAGGCGGCGGTCGACATCACGCGCACCAACCCGGCGCGCCTGAGCAGCGTGAGCGGCAGCCTCACGCTGGGCGCGGCCAATGGCGTGACCATCAACTACACCGGCGCACCGGGCAGCAACCCCGGGGTGGCGGTGAACTTCGGCCGCAAGACCACGGCCGCCACCTTCACCGTGGCCGGCGGGCTGCTGACCATCGTCGATGCCAACAGCAAGACGGGCAACGAACTGGTCACCGCCTGGGCGGCCTTCAAGACCGCGGGTGGCACCGGCGGCTTCGACGTGCTGAAGGCCGGCGACGGCAGCGGCACCATCGCCACCGCCGACCTGCCGCGCGCGGCAATCACGCTGCCGGCGGCACCGGGTGAGTCGCTGGCGTCGATCCGCAGCACCGAGACCGCGTTCTACAACAACGCCCGCGCCATGCTCGAGATGCAGCGCGTGACCCTGCCGCCGAGCGCCGCCATGGCCGGCATCTATGCGCGCGTGGACCGCGAGCGCGGTGTCTGGAAGGCCCCCGCCAACGTGGGCGTGCTGGCCGTGCTGGGCCCGGTGAGCAAGATCACCGACGAGGAGCAGGAGGGCCTGAACATCGACGCCACCGCCGGCAAGTCGATCAACGCCATCCGCGCCTTCACCGGCAAGGGCACGCTGGTGTGGGGCGCCCGCACCCTGGCCGGCAACGACAACGAGTGGCGCTATGTCTCGGTGCGCCGGCTGTTCATCATGATCGAGGAATCGGCGCGCAAGGCCTCGGCCTTTGCGGTGTTCGAACCCAACGACGCCACCACCTGGCTGAAGGTGAAGGCGATGATCGAGAGCTACCTGTACGGGCTGTGGGAGCGTGGCGCACTGGCCGGCGCCAAGCCTGAATCGGCCTACTTCGTGCGCGTGGGCCTGGGCAGCACCATGACCGCGCAAGACGTGCTCAACGGCTACCTGATCGTCGAGATCGGCATCGCCGCGGTGCGGCCGGCCGAGTTCATCGTGCTGCGCTTCTCGCACAAGCTGCAGACCGAGTGAGGCGCGCCGCCACCGCCGCACCCCGCCACGCCCGACACAACGCCACACACTCAGGAGGCCCGCCATGGCCATGACCAAGGACCAGATCAAGGCCGCGTATCCGCTGCCGGTCTACAACTTCCGCGTCGAGATCGATGGACAGACCGTGGGCTTCTCCGAGGTCACGGGGCTGAACATCGCCTACGACACCATCACCTACACCGAGAGTTCCACCGCCGGCCCGGGCCCGCGCATCATGTACATGCCGGGCAAGCCCAAGGTGACCACGCTGACGCTGAAGAAGGGCGTGGTCACCGGCGTCAGCGTGGCGGTGCTCTACGACTGGATCAACACCGTGGCGCTCAACCGCGTGGTGAAGAAGGACATGGTGGTGCGCCTGTGCGACGAGACCGGCGCACCGGTGATCAGCTGGAAGGTGCTCAACGCCTTCCCGACCCAGCTGGACGCACCGGCCTTCACTGCCAGCGCCAACGATGTGGCGATCGAGTCGATGCAGCTCACGGCCGATGCCGTGGTGATCGAACAGTCCTGACCCCGCGCCGCACGGGCCGCCCCGCAACCTGGACACGCCGACATGGCTCATGGCATTGCGCAACAGGCCGCGGCCTATCCGCTGGCGGTCTACAACTTCCGCGTCGACATCGGCGGCCAGACGCTGGCCTTCACCGAGGTCAGCGGGCTGGCGCGCGAATGGCGCACCCAGACCTACCGGCACGGCCTGTCGCATGTGGAGGGCGAGGACATCGTGCTGTTCCGCCACGAGGTCTTTGCCCCGCTGGTGTGCAAGCGCGGCGTGGTGGCCGGTCTCAACAGCCTGTACGAATGGCTGGAGTCGGCCGAGCGCCGCACGCTCACCGTGTCGATGTGCGACCACACGGGTGCGCCGGTGCTGCAGTGGCATGTGCAGCGCGCCTACCTGGTGAAGATCGAGGCGCCGGCCTTCCAGGCCGCAGGCGGCGATGCCGCCATCGAGACGCTCACGCTGATGGCCTGCGGCATCCGCGTGCAGCCGGTCTAGCCGGCGCGGTGCAGGCAGTCCCCACGGAACCCGGTCATGGCAGACCCCATCCTCGGCATGCGCTTCGCGGTGCTGTTCCTCGCGGGCGGCGCGGTGCCCAACCCGATCGACCTGCGCTTTCGCCGCGTGTCCGGGCTGGCCATCGATGTCGAGACCGAAACCCTTCCGCAGGGCGGCTGCAACACCTACCAGCAGCAGCTGCCCAAGGGTGTGCGCCACGGCAACCTGGTGCTCGAGCGCGGCATGGTCATCGGCTCGCCGCTGAACCTTGAGTTCAACGCCAGCCTGAGCACCTTCAAGTTCCTCACGTCGAATGTGCTGATCACCCTGCTGTCGGCCGACAGCCTGCCGCTGGCGGCCTGGCTGTTCATGAAGGCCTGGCCGGTGAAGTGGGCCACCTCCGACCTGAACGCCGGCGAGCCCGGCCTGGTGATCGACACCATGGAACTGGCCTACACGCGCATGCAGCCGATGCGGCTGTGAGCCCGCGCCACGCCCGCGCTTTCGCCCCCTGACACAGCACCCGCCATGCCCATCGAAATCAAGGAACTGGTGATCCGCACCCAGGTCAGTGCGCCCGAGCCTGCATCCAGGCCGGAGAGCGACGCCGAGCAGGGCGGCCGTGGCACCGCCCCGTCGGGCCTGCCCGACACCGAGGCACTGGTGCAGGAATGCATCCGCCAGGTGCTGCAGATCCTGGCCCGGCAACGCGAGCGCTGACACGCCATGGGCCTGCCATCCCTGTTCAAGCTGGAGAAGCTGCGCATCGAGGCCTACCGCGATGTGGACCGCCAGAAGCCGGCCGATCCACCGCGCATGGAGGTGATGTTCAACCCCACCAGCCTGGAGCGCAACCACGAGGTCAGCTACGAGTCGGCGCGCCTGCAGGGCCTGAACACGCCGGGCCGGCCGGCGCGCTACGCCTACACGCCGCAGGGCAAGCTGGGCTTGAAGCTGGTGTTCGACGGCACGGGGGTTGATCGCATCGGCCTGTCGGCGCTGCTCGATCCGCCCAGCGTCAAGAAGGACATCGCCAAGTTCGAGAAGCTGTGCCTGCGCATGAACGGCGACATCCACGAGCCGCACTTCCTGCGCGTGCGCTGGGGCGAGTTCAGCTTCGACTGCCGGCTCAAGAGCCTGGGCCTCCGCTACACGCTGTTCGATGAATCGGGCGATCCGCTGCGCGCCGAGCTGGATGTGCAGCTGGTGGAGGACAAAAGCGCCAAGAAGATCTTCCGCGAGGCGGGCAAGAGCTCGCCTGACCTCACCCACGCGCGCGTGGTGAAGGCCGGCGACACGCTGCCGCTGCTGTGCCACGAGATCTACGGCTCGTCGCGCCATTACCTGAAGGTGGCGCGCGACAACGGGCTTGACGATTTCCGCGTGCTGGTGCCGGGCCAGACCCTGCTGTTCCGTCCCTTGCCGCCGCAGGCGGCGGACCTGGCCTGAGCCCAGCCATGAGCGTTGTCGACGTGCAGATCCTCAGCAACGGCAAGGCGGTCGATCCATCGCTGCAGCTGCTGTCGGTGGACGTGCGGCGCCAGCTCAACCGCGTGCCCTGGGCGCAACTGCTGTACGTGGATGGCGATCTGCCGCAGCGCGATTTCCCGATCAGCAGCAGCGATGTCTTCGCGGTGGGCCATGCGGTGGAGATCCAGGCCGGCTACCTGGATGTGCCATCGTCCAAGGCCACGCTGTTCTCGGGCGTGGTGGTGCGGCATGCCATCGAGGCCGGCGTCCAGGGCTCGTGCCTGCGCATCGAGCTGCGCGACAAGGCCTTCAAGCTCACCCAGGGCCGGCGCACCGCGCTGTACGAGAAGCAGACCGACAGCGACGTGTTCAAGAAGCTGGTCGGCGCCGCGGGCCTGGCCACCGGCCAGGTGGACAGCACCGAATTCCAGCATCCGGCCCTGGTGCAGTTCGAGTGCAGCGACTGGGACTTCCTGCTCACCCGGGCCGAGGCCATGGGCATGGTGCTGCTGGCCGTCGACGGCAAGCTGTCCTTGCGCAAGCTGGCGGCACCGGGCGCGGCGGCCATCAAGCTGGGCCTGGGCATCGATGAGATCTATGACCTGTCGATCGAGATCGACGGCCTGGCCGCTGCCAGCGCGGCCAGTGCCAGCGGCTGGGACGCCAAGGAAGAGAAGGTGGCCAGCGCCAAGGGCAAGTCACCGCCGGCCATGGCGCCGGGCAAGTCGCGCAGCGCCGAGCTGGCCAAGGCCCTGGAAAGTGCCGAGCGGCAGCTGGCCGCGCAGGTGCCGTTGGCGCCGTCCGAGCTCACGGCCTGGTCCAGCGCCGAACTGGCGCGTGCCGAGCTGGCCGCGGTGCGGGGCCGCCTCACGGTGCAGGGCCGGCCCAAGGCGGCCCTGCTCGACGGCCTGGCGCTGGAAGGCATGGGCAAGCGCTTTGCCGGCACGGTGCCGGTCACCGGCCTGGCCCACCGCATCGGCAGCGAGGGCTGGCGAACCGATCTGCAGCTGGGGCTGCCGGCACAGGGGCATCACCGGGCCGAAGGCCTGGCCGCGCCACCCGCGGCCGGGCTGCATCCGCCATACGCCGGCCTGGGCCTGGGCGTGGTGACCAAGGTGCATGGCGACCCCGACGGGCAGTACCGCGTGCAGGTCACGCTGGCGGCCACCGGCGATCCGGCGATCACCGTGTGGGCCCAGGTGGCGCTGCCGCAGGCCGGCAAGGAAAGCGGCTGGTTCCTGCGCCCGGCCGTGGGCGACCAGGTGGTGCTGGCCTGCCTGCAGGGCGACCCGCGCCTGCCGGTGGTGCTGGGCAGCCTGCACGGCCCCAAGCACAAGCCGCCGGCGGCCCTGTTCGACGACACGGCCGACGACAAGTTCTCGGGCTTTGCCACGCGCAACGGCCTGTCGCTGGTGCTCGACGACAAGAAGAAGAGCCTGCTGATCAAGACCCCCGCAGGCCATCAGGTGCTGCTGGACGACGATGCCAAGGCCATGACGCTGAAGGACAGCCATGGCAACGAGATCGTGCTCGACAAGGACGGCGTGCGCATCAAGTCGACCAAGGACCTGAGCTTCGAGGCCAGCGGCAACGTCACGATCAAGGGCGCCAAGATCGATCTGAAGTGAGAGAGAACCCACCATGAACGCACCCCTTCCAAGCGCTGCCGCGGCTTCGGCCACCGGCCCGACCAGTGTTGCCGGCACCGGCGCAGCGCCGCCCTCGCCGCTGGTGCCGGCCGCCGCGCCGATGCTGCAGCTGCAGCTCTCGCTCGACGACGTGAACCTGCTGCTCGAGGCCGTGGGTGCGTTGCCGTTTGCCCGGGTGTATGCGCTGGTCGGGCGCATCCAGGCCCAGGCTGCGGCACAGTTGCAGGCCGGGCAGGGCTGAGCAGCATGGCCGGCGCCGACGCCTTTCTCGGACGCGGCTGGGCCTTTCCGCCGCAGTTCGCCAATGCCGGCGAGGGCGTGGCCATGGCCACCGGCACCGACGATGTGGCCGAGAGCCTGGCCATCCTGCTGGCCACGCGCCGGGGCGAGCGCGTGCTGCTGGAGCGTTACGGCTGCGACCTGTCGGAGTTCATGTTTGCCGAGATCACGCCGTCGCTGGTGGGCCAGGTGCGCGATCTGGTCAGCGACGCCATCCTCGAGTACGAGCCGCGCGTGCTGCTCAACGGCGTGGAGGTGTCCACCGAGCGCGCCGACGAAGGCGTGCTCAGCGTGGCCGTCGACTACACCGTGCGCGCCACCAATTCGCGCTTCAACATGGTGTGGCCGTTCTACCTTGACGAGGCGGTGCGCCCGCTCGGCACGGGCTGAGGGCGCTGACGACCATGACCGACACGGTATTGATCGACGGTGACCAGGCGGTGTTCATGCCGATGTTCGGCGCGGCCATCGTGGTGGTGCAGCCCGGACGCATCCGCGGCAGCGGTCCGGCCACCGTGGGTGGCAAGAAGATCTGCGTCGACGGCGACGAGTCCAGCGTCTCGGTGCCGGGTTGCACCTACATGACGCCGCAGTACTGCATCCCCGGCACCGGCACGCTCAAGATCGCCAGCCTGGCCGGCAACCAGAAGGCCACCCACAGCCACACCGGCGGCAAGCCGATGCTGCTCAAGGGCGGCATGTTCACCGCCAAGTTCGAGGTGCAGGCGCCGGCCATGCAGCCACCGCCCAGCCCGGGCCCGCCGGTGCCCGATGGCAGCCCCAGCTACAGCGGCCAGGGCCAGTTCATCAGCACCAACCTCAAGGTCAGCGCCACCTGAGCGCTGGCGCATCACCCACCCCTTTCAGCGCGCCGCACGCCCGCCCACCATGCCCGCCCTTCCGTCCGACGGCACCAGCCAGGCGGCCCGCCATTGGCCCGAGCTCGATCCGGCCCATGCGGTGCTGGATCCGCGCGGCCCGCGCGAGTGGCTGGCCTTTGTGCGCGCTTACGCCCGCGAAGTGGTGTTCACCGACGCTGGCGACGGTAGCGGCACTGGCGACTGGCGCGGCCTGCTCGGCGAGGCCGACGATCTGGCCCTGGCCGCGGCCCTGCTGGAAGGGCCGGCCCCGCTGGTGGCGCCATCGGCTGACCCGGCGTCACCCGTCGTGGCCGTGCCCGAGCGCCTGGCCCGGCCGCACGTGGCCCTGCTGCTGGCCTTCGTGGCGCTGCTGGCGCGCTCGCGCACGGCGATCAACGGGCTCAGCGCGCGCCACCTCGAACTGCTCTACCGTGACACGCTGCGCCTGCAGCGCCGGCCGGCGCTGTCCGATGCGGTGCATGTGCTGGCCGAGGCCGATGCATCGTCGCCCGGCCTGCTGCTGCCGGCCGGCACCATGCTGGATGGCGGGCGTGACGCCGCGGGCCGCGCGCGGGCCTATCGCACCCAGGCCGATCTGGTGGTCAGCGGCATCCGCGTGGCCGAAGTGCGCAACGTGCATGCCGACATCCGCCGCACCGGTCTGCGTGAGGCCGCCTGGGCGCACCGCGTCAGCGGCACGCGCCAGCAGGCCTTCGTGACCATGTGGCGCATCGCGCTGGGCCAGCCCGCGCCGGGTGATGCGCTGCCGGTGCCCATCGTGCCGGGCATTCCCGCGGCCGTGCAGGGCAAGCTGCCGGAGATCGATTTCGACGCGCTGCTGGCCGCCGATGCGGTGGTGCAGCGCGTGATCGACGGCTTCGCGATGCCCTTGCTCGACGACTACCGCCAGCTGATGCGCCTGCGCCGCCAGCGCCTGGAGCGCGACGCCGCCGAGGCCGCCACGGTGCAGGCCGTGCTGGCCCAGGTGGCCGCCGCGGCGCGGCCCGGCCAGCCTTATGCCGAGGGCGACGTGCAGGATTTCGAGGCCAACCTGGCGCGCGCGCTGGGCCTGGATGCCGCCGCCTACGCGCACTTCTACGATGGCCTGCCCGAGGTCAAGAGCGCCGAACAGGCGCTGGCCGCGCTGCCCGCGCGCGCGGATGTGCAGGCTTTCGTGCAGCAGCGCCTGCACCTGTCGCTCGACGACTTCCGCCGCATGATGTTCGCGCGGCTGCAGATCGAAGGCGGCTGGGCCGAGATTGCGCGGCTGGTCGAGGCCGCAGCGCAGCGCAAGCGTGGCGACCCGGCCTATGCGCTGTCGCCTGATCTGCGGCGCCAGCGCCAGGTCGAGCTGTGGCTGTCGCAAGCCCTTGATCTGAACCAGCATCCGGTGGGCGCAGTGGCCGATGCCGGGCTGGACGGCTTCCACGCCGCGTTTGAAGGCATCGAGCGCTGGGCCGCGATGTCGGCCGAGCGTCTGCATTTCGTCATCGGCGTCGGCCGGCGCATGCCGCCGCCGGAATCGGCCGACTGGACGCGCGTGTTCGAGATCATGGCCGAGGCCCACGAGGCCATGGTGTTCGAGCGCCGACGCGCCCAGCTGCGCCAGGCGGCCGCGGCCGGCGGGCGGGCCGGTGGCACGGCCCAGGCCATGGCGGCCGTGCTGGCCCTGGTGCTGGGCGATGCCCTGCCGCCGGCCGAGGCCCAGGCCCGCCTGGCCGCGCTGGGCGTGCGTGCCGACGATGCCGAGGCCGTGGCACGCGCGCTGTCGGGCGCCAGCCTGGACGAGGCCACCTGGGTGCGCCTGTTCGGCGTGCTGGAGGTGGCACAGCGCAACCGCGAGAACTTCGTGCCGGCCGCGCCGCAGCAGGTGCAGTGGCGCTGGCTGCATGCGCTGGCCGATGCGCGGCAGGCGCCCGGCGCTGGCGGGTCGCCGCGCTGGCGGCCATTTGGCCAGGTGCCCACAGCGCATGCCGATGCACCACCGGCGCCGGTACTGGGCTGCGCCCTTGCCTCGCCGCTGCTGTGGCTGGCCGAAGGCCAGCGCATGGTGCAGCTGATGCTGGGCTTCGATGGTGATGCAGCCCATTTCGATGGCCAGGCCCTGCGCCGGCTGATGGCGCCGCCCGACGGGCTGGGTGGCAGCGCCACGGTGCTGCCCTGGCAGGTGCAGATCAGCACCGAGAAGGGCTGGGAGACGCCGCAGCGGGTCACGCTCGACTGGGCGCCGGGCCCCACCGGCCCCACCGGCAGCACCGCGGCCGCCGGCCGCAACTCCATCGGGGGCTATCCGCCGGTGCCAGGGGTTGACACCTCCGGCCTGCGCCTGCTGGTGCTGGGCATCGAGCTGGGGCCCAAGCAGCCGGCCACGGCGGCGCCCAGCGTGGCGGTGCACGGCCTGGCGGCCGATGCCCCGGTGCTGCGCCTGATGCTGCGCCCGGTGTGGGACGACACGCTGGAGGCCTGGATCAGCCCCTACACGCTGCTGCGCCGCCTGCGCCTGCAGCGCCTGAAGCTGGCGGTGGGCGTGGCCGGCCTGGCCTCGCTGCTGCTGCGCAACGACGACACGGTGCTCGACGCGCGCAAGCCCTTCGAGCCGTTCGGCTTCCATCCGGCCAGCGGCGCGCGCCTGCAGATCGGCCATGCCGAGCTGGCCTGCAAGCCGCTGGACGGCGTGAGCTTCCGCTTCGAGTGGATGGGCACACCAGCATCGCTGGAAACGCACTACGCCAACTACGAGGGCGCGATCAAGGCCGCCTCGTTCACCGCCCGTGTGGGCCTGCGCGACGGGCGGTTGTTCAGCCCGGCCGAGCGCAGCATGCGCCTGTTCGGCGATGGCAGCCCGGCCGATGCCGTGCAGCAGCAGGTGTCGCCGCTGCCCGATCCCGGCACGCCGGCCTGGCCGCGCGTGGCCGAGGCGCTGGCGGCCGATGTGGGCGAATGGCCGCGCTGCCTGGTGTGGGAACTGGCGGGCGATTTCCAGCACGCCGCCTATCCAGGCCAGGCGCTGAAGAAGTCGCTGCAGCTGGCCGCGGCCATGGCCGCGCGCCGCGACGGGCTCGATGCCGCGAGCTTCCAGGTCAATCCGCCGTACACCCCCAAGCTCAAGCGCCTGCTGGTCGACTACACCGCCAGCATCGAGCGCGCGGTGCCGGCGGTGGCCAGCGCCGCCGATGGGCGGCCGATCGATCCCATGCTGCAGCTGCTGCATGTGCACCCGTTCGGCAGCGTGGCACTGGCGGCCCCGGCGCTGGCCACCGGCGCGGCCCTGCTGCCCGCCTACGACGACGAGGGCGAGCTCTACATCGGCCTGGCCGGCCTGGAAGCCGAGCGCACGCTGCCGCAGCGCCTGAGCCTGCTGCTGCAACTGGCCGAGGGCAGCGCCGACCCTGAGGTGGCGCCACCGGCCCTGCAATGGAGCGTGCTGCACGGCAACGACTGGCAGTCGCTGCACAGTCACGGCGGGCTGCTGGCCGACGGCACGCGCGGCATGATCAATGCCGGCATCGTGGAGCTGGCGCTGCCGCTGGCGCGCACCGGCACGCTGCTGCCGGCCCTGGATGCCGCTGGCGGTGCAGGCGCCGGCCCATCGCCGCTGCTGTGGCTGCGCGTGGCGGCTGCCCGGGGCGGGCGCGGCGTGTGCGAGGTGCTGGGTGTGCACCCGGATGCGGTGCTGGCGCAGCGCCAGTTGCCGGCCGCTGGCGACGATGCCACCGGGGGCGGCAACGATGGCGCCGGCCCCGAGGCACCGCTGCCGGCCGGCAGCATCAGCGCGCCAGTGGTGCCGGTGCCGGGGCTGGCCCGGCTGCAGCAGCCTTACAGCGCCTTCGGTGGCCGGCCGGCCGAGGGCGATGCGGCCTTCCGCGTGCGCGCCAGCGAGCGCCTGCGCCACCGCGGCCGCGCGCTCACGCCCTGGGATGTGGAGCGCCTGGTGCTGGAGCACTTTGCGCAGTTGCACAAGGTGCGCTGCCTGCGCGCCGATGAATTCGACGCCGGCCTGGCGCCACCGCCCGGCACCGTCACCGTGGTCGTGGTGCCCGATCTGGTGCACCGCCTGCCGTTCGATCCATCGTCGCCCAAGGTGCCGGCCGACCAGATCCGCGACATCAGCGCCTTCCTCACCGAGCGTCTGCCCGTTGGCGCGCGGCTGCGCGTGGTCAACCCGCATGTGGTGCTGCTGAAGGTGCGCTGCGGCATCCGCTTCCAGCCCGGTGTCGACGAAGGCCTGGCACGCCAGCGCATCAATGCCGCGCTGAACCGCCATCTCGCGCCCTGGGCCTGGGCCGAGGGCAGCGACCTGATGATTGGCGGGCGCATCCACGCCAACAGCATCCTGCATTTCATCGAGCAGCGCGACGAGGTGGACTACGTCGCCGAGCTGCGCCTGTTCACCGCCACCGACGGCCACTGGCGCCCGGCCACCGATGTCGACCCCGCCGACGGCCAGGGCCCCGGCGCCAGCCCCGGCCGGCCCGACGGCGTGCTGGTGCCCGCCGCGCAGCATGAGTTCCTGGTGATCGGCCAGGCCGACTACCGCGCCGAGGGCCTGGACGGCATCGGCCACATGAAGCTCGAGCTCGACTTCATCGTCGGCTGAGCCCGCCGCCACCACCCGATGCCGCCCGCCCACCCGCCAACGCCCCAGCGCAGCCCCCGAAGGAGCCCGCCATGAAGATCGACAAGCCCGGCCGCGACACGCTCGAGTCGTATTTCGTCAAGAACGCCGTGCCCACGCAGTCCAACTTCGAGGACCTGATCGCCGCCGGCCTGAACCAGCGTGACGACGGCATCGCCAAGCTGGCCGGCGAGCCGCTGAGCCTGCAGGCCGACGGCGACGACGGCAGCCAGAAGAAGCTGTTGAACCTGTACCGCAACTTCGCCGATCCGCAGCCGGCCTGGACGCTGGCGCTCAGCCCGCGCAGCGATCCGCGCAACGCCCAGACGGCGCGCGCCGGCCTGGGCATCACCACCGCCGATGGCGTGCCCCGGCTGTTCATCGACCAGGCCACCGGCAACCTGGCCCTGGGCACGCTGGGTTCCGAGGCGCGCCTCGAGGTGGCCGGCACGCTGAAGGTGGCAGTCAACCACAACACCGTGCGCGACCCCGACTCGGGGCTCAACTACGGCGGCTCGCTGCTGGTCAAGGGCAATGCGCCGCAGATCGACTTCATCGACACCGAGCACCGCGACTGGGCCATCCATGTCAATGAAAACCGGCTGTACTTCATCCGCGAACCCTGGGACTACCAGGATCTGGTGCTCGACGGCGCCGGCAACGTGGGCATGGGCACCCATCAGCCGCGCGCCAAGCTCGAGGTGCGCGGCGGGGCCATCATGCCGTCCTTCGGTGCCACCGCCGCGGCCGGCATCCAGTTTCCGCCCGACCCCGGTGGCGGCGGCGGTGATGCGGCCTGGATCCGCTTCTACCCGCGCGGTGGCGAGGCCTGCACGCTGGAGATCGGCACCAGCGACAACGTCGACGACCACATTGCGCTGATGCCCTCGGGCAACGTGGGCATCGGCACCAACGAGCCGCGCGCCAAGTTCGAGGTGCGCACCGGGGCGATCATGCCGTCCTTCGGCGCCTCGGCCGCTTCGGGCATCCAGTTCCCGTCCGATCCGGCCGGCGGTGGGGGCGACACGGCCTGGATCCGCTACTTCGCGCGCAGCGGCGAGGCCTGCACGCTGGAGATCGGCGTGTCCAACGACGGCGACGACCATATCGCGCTGATGCCCGCGGGCAGCGTGGGCATCGGCACGCGCACGCCGGCCGGCAAGCTGGATGTGCAGGGCTCCATCGTGGCCGGTGGCTCCGACATCTATTTCACCGAGACCAACCATGTCCACACCGGTTTCGGCAATGCCGCCGGCCGCGCCGCGATCGAGAACGCCAAAGACTACAACGCGCTGATGATCCTGGGCCGCAGCACCGGCATCGCCAACGAGGGCCGGCGCGTGGAGGTGTGGGACTACCTGCGCGTCAACGGCCGCTTCATCCAGAACTCCGACCTGCGCGCCAAGCAGGACGTGCGCACGCTCGATCTCGGCCTGGCCGAGGTGCTGCGCCTGAAGCCGGTGGCCTACCGCTGGAAGGCGCTGCGCACCGATCAGGATCAACTGGGCCTGATCGCCCAGGATGTGCGCGAGGTGATCCCGCAGGCCGTGCATGCCGACGATCCGCAGCAGGCCGACAGCCGCCTGGGCCTGTCCTATGACAGCCTGGTGGCGGTGCTGATCAACGCCGTGCAGGAGCTGGCCGGCCGCCTGCAGGCGCTGGAGCAGGGCGGCCCGGCCGCACCGGCCGGCGCCATGCCGGGCCAGCCGCTGGCACCGGCCGGCGGCTGAGCGGCCGCTCCCTGTCCGCACCCTGCCCGAAGGCCCCGAGATGACCCCGAGCGATCTGGCGCTGGACGATCCCGACGCGCTGCGCGAGCAGGCGCTTTCGCTGCTGCGCGGACTGGCCGGTGACACCTGGACCGACCACAACGCGCACGACCCCGGCATCACCCTGCTGGAGGCGCTGTGCTACGCGCTCACCGATCTGGGCTACCGCATCGCCCACCCTGTGGCCGACCTGATGGCCGAGCAGGCGCTGCCGGGCGAGGCCACGGATCCGGCCGCGCGCGGGCTGTGGACGGCCGCCCAGGTGCTGGCCGGCGGCGCCGTCACGCCCGACGACCTGCGCCGCCTGGCCATCGACGTGCCAGGCGTCAAGAACGCCTGGATCGAGGCGCTGGATCTGCCACTGGCCCGCCACGATGCCGCGCAGGGCCTGGTGCTGCCGCCCGACGACACGGCGGTCCATGGCGCCACGCCCAGCCCCAACATCAGCGCGCTGCGGCCGCAGGGCCTGCTGGCCGTGCGCATCGAGAAATCCGGCCTCGGCGAAGACATCGACGGCGGCACCATCGCCCGCGACGTGGCGCGGCAGCTGCACCGCTGGCGCGGCCTGGGGCAGGACCTGGTGCAGATGGAGGTGCTGGAAACCCAGCGCGTGCCGCTGGCGCTCACGCTGGACATCGCGCCCGAGGCTGATCCGGCCACGCTGCTGGCCGCGGTGATCACCGCGCTGGCCGACCACCTGTCGCCGCCGGTGCCCTTCCGCACCCTGGCCGAGATGCAGGCCCGCGGGCGGCGCGTCGACCAGGTGTTCGACGGCCCGCTGCTGCGCCACGGCTTTCTGGACCGCGTTGAATTCGACGCACTGGCGCGGCGCAGCAGCGTGCGCCTGTCCGATCTGGTGCAGGTGCTGATGCGTGTGCCCGGTGTGCGCGCGGTGGTGCAGATCGCCTTCCTGGTGGATGGCCGGCCCAGCGGCGACTGGCTGCTGGCCATCGATCCGCGGCGCACCGCCGCGCTCGATCTCGACGGCTCCAGGTTGCGCCTCGAGCGCCGCCAGGTGCGGGTGGATGACGCCAGCGTGCGCCAGATCGCCCGCCGCCAGGTGGAGGCCGCGCTGCGCGAGCGCGCCGCGGCCATGGCCGCCGCCGCGCGGTCCAACGCGCGCGATCTGCCGCTGCCCGAGGGCCGTTCGCGCCAGGTGGCGCGCTACCGCTCGGTGCAGCACCATCTGCCACGCGTCTACGGTGTCGGCCCCGACGGTCTGCCGGCCAGCGCCACGCCGCAACGCCGCGCCCAGGCCGCTCAGCTCAAGGCCTATGTGCTGTTCTTCGACCAGCTGCTGGCCAACCAGCATGCCCAGCTGGCCGGTGTGAGCCGCCTGCTGGCCTTTGATGCCGCGGCGCAGGTCGAGCCGCGGGCCGCCTTTTCACGCCTGGTGGGCGACGATGGCGATCCGCTGGGCCTGACGGCGCTGCGCCTGGGCAGCCCCGAGGTCCAGGCCGCGCGCCTGCAGGCGCTGGCCGCCGACCCGCAAGGCCAGGACGACGGGCGGTTGGCCCTGCTGCAGCGCCACCGCCAGGCCGATCACCTGCTGGCCCGTGCCGGTGAGCGGCTGGGCCCGCATGTGCCGCGCAGCGATCGCGTGCTGCCCGGCGAGCGGCCCGAGGCGGCCTTGCTGCGCGGCAAGCTGGCGCTGCTGCGCGCGCTGCCGCGCCTGGGCCGCCGCCGCGGGGCTGGCGCCGATGCCCTGGCCGATCTGCCGGCGGATGCCGCGGCAGACGGCCCGGCCGATGCAGCCGATGACACCGATGCCACCGATGACGCCGCCTGGCAGGACGGCCTGAGCCTGCGTCTGGCGCTGACGCTGGGGGTGGGCCGCGACACCGGCGCCGATGCACACGGCGCGGCCGCCGCCGAGCCCGAGCCGCTGCGCCTGATCGAACACATCCTGCTGCGCCCGCTGCCCGAAGACGCGGCGCAGGACGGCCCGCTGATGGTGGCCGCCGCCTCGGCCGATCCCTACTCGCTGCAGCTCACCGCCGCCCTGGACGGCGAGGCCGGCCGGGCCGCGGATGCTGACTTCCGGCGCCTGGTCGAGCAGACGCTGCGCGATCACCTGCCGGTGCACCTGGGCCTGCGTGTGCTGTGGCTGGACGCGCCGGCCATGGCGGCGCTGGTGGCTGCGCATGACCGCTGGTGGCCGCTGTGGTGTGCCAGCCGGCGGCAGGCCTTCGGGCTGACGGCCCAGGCTGCCGATGCGGGCAGCCAGGCCGATGTGCTGGCCGCGCGCCAGCTGCCGCTGCGCAGCGCACGCAACCGCCTGATCGACCGGCTGGGCCTGGGCGACACCGCGCCGCTCACCGATGTGCCGCTGGGCAGCGCTGCCGAGGGCCCGATCAAGGTGCCGCATGGCGGGCTGGCACGCATCGTCATCGCCTACGCCGAGGCCGGTGTGCGCTACGAGCTGCGCGGACCCGGTGGCGCACCGCTGCGCGGTGCCCAGGGCCAGCCGCTGCCGGCGGTCACGCAGGACGGCCAGGACGGCCCGGCGGCGCTCGAATCGCCTCCGGTCACCGAGGACATCACCTTCCGCGTGCTGGCCACCAAGATCGGCTCGGCGCAGGCGCCGCGCCTGCTCAGCCAGCCGGTGCCGGTGAAGGTGGGGCTGGACACCACGTTGGCGGTGGATGCCCCGGGCGTGCCCTGGCTCGATCCGCTGCTGCCCAGCCCGCAGCCGGCCGACGCGCGCCTGGTGCCCTTTGGCGCGGTCATCACCGTCACCGTGCAGGCCAGCCAGGAAGGGGTGGCCTATGCCCTGGTGATCGACGGCCATGTGCAGGCCGACAGCCAGCTGGGTGACCTGGCCACGCTGGAACTGCGCACGCCGCCGCTGCACGAGGACACGCTGATCGCGGTGCAGGCCAGCAAGTCGTTCCCGGGCGGCGGTGGCCAGCAAGAGGTGCAGCTGCTGGACGCGCGTCTGGTGGTGTGCGTGCGCGCCAACCCGGCGCTGGTGCTGCACCTGCTGCCCGGTGACGTGGCCGAGTTCCGTGCGGCCGGCCTGGCGGTGCAGGTCGACGGTGCGCAGGCCAGCGCGCGCTACAGCGTCTGGCAGCGCCGTGTGCTGGACCGCGAATTCGTGCGCGACGCCGCGCCCGACGATCCCGCCCTGGTGCACAGCACGCAGCCCGGGCTGCCGGCTGTGACGCGGCCTGTGGCTGCGCCGCCCGACGGCCCGCCACCGGCCGGCTACACGCCGCTGGCGGGCGACCCATCGGCCGTCGGCGCCGGTGGTGACGATGCTGTCACGGTCGAGGCCCCCGGCGTGCCCGGTGATGGCCAGCGTGCCCTGCTGCCGCTGCCGGCCTTTGACGATGACACCGTGCTGCTGGTGGCCGCCGCCAAGCTGCACCAGCCGCCGGCAAAGCCCGGCGACACTGTGCGCGCCATCCGCTCGCTGGTGTGGCTGGCGCAGCCGCTGCTGCTGCTGGTGCGGCCCGATCCGGCGCGCGTGCTGGCGCTGCAGTGGCGGCAGACGCCCGCCGGCCAGGCGCTCACGCTGCAGGGTGGCCAGCCGGGCGTGTTCTACACCGCGCAGGCCGCAGGCGCGACCGATGCGCAGGCCGCTGCGCTGGCGCGGCCCGGCTACTTCCACCAGCGCGATGCGTTGCAGCCGGCGCTCAACAAGGGCCTCGGACAGCTGGGCGTGGCGATCGACTTCGTCGTGGCGGCCGATCCGCCGCGCCGGCCCGAGCCCGGTGTGGATGCGCTCGATGTCTGGCCCGTCCAAAGCCCGAGCCTGCTGCTGGCGGCGCCGTTGCCGGTGGGCGGGCGCTTGGCCTGGCAGGCCGTGAAGGCGCAGACCGGACTGGACGTGATGCTGCAGGCCACCACGCCGGTGCCGGGCCTGCCGCAGGCCCGCCTGGTGCCGCCGTTCCCGGCTCCCGGCGCCAGCGCCGAGCTGCAGGTGACGGCCAGCGATGCGGCGCAGCACTACCGGCTGCAATGGCCGGCCTTGCCCGATGGCGACGCATCTGAAGGCATGGCGCCGGGTGATGCGGTGCCGGGCAACGGGGACACGCTGAACCTGGCGGTGCCGGGCCTGGCCGACGACGCGTGGCTGGCGCTGTGGGTGCAGCCGGCGGCCGAGGCCGGGACGCTGCCGCTGCAGCGCGTGCTGGTGCTGCCGGTGCTGCGCCTGCCGCGCAACGACCTGGCCCTGGCCGCCGACAGCGAGAGCGTGCCGGCCGGCAAGCGGCTGTGGCTGCGCCTGTCCGACAGCCAACCGGGTGTGCTGTACCAGCTGCTGGTCGGTGACCAGCCACTGGGCCAGCCGGTGGCCGGGCAGGGCGGTGAACTGCTGCTCGACACCGGGCCGATCGCCGCTGACACCGAGTTCGCCGTCAGCGCCACGCGCGCCGATGCGCCAGCGGCCCAGGTGCGCCTGCTGGCCACGCTGCGCATCGCCATCGAGGCGCCGTGACGCAGCAGCGCATCCTGCGCCAGGTGATCGAGCTCGAGGGCTGCCCGCCCGGCACCGATGCCCTGCTGCGCGAGCGGCTGGGCGGCATGGCCCAGCGCCACCTGCTGCCGGTGATCGAACGCGCGCTCGCGGCGCTGGACGGACCGGGCCGGCTGCTGCGCGCCGAGCACCTGGTGCTCGATCTCGGCGCGGTGCCGCTGTCGGGCCCGGATCTGCGCAGCGTTGACGACGACTGGGCGCAGGCGCTGGCCGAGCGCCTGGATCAGCACCTGCGCCCGGCGCTGGCCGCCAGCCTGCAGGCCACTGATCCGCATCAGGCCGATCTGGAGCTGCTGGCGCAGTTCATCGACAGCGGCAGCCTGCCCTGGTGGGCCGATCTGCAGGCGCCCGGGCTGGTGGCGCAGGCATTGCAGCGCGTGCTGGCCGATGCCCGTGCCGTGCAGGCCCTGCGCGCACTCGGCCTGGCTGGGGCCGGCAGTGCGGCCGGCGCCTGTGCGGCGGCCTGGCAGCGCCTGCTGGCCGCGACCCGGCCCGCCGAGCGCGAGGCCTGGCTGGATGCCCTGCTGCCCGGCCCGGCCGGCGCGCTGTGGCGGCCGTGGCTGGCTGCGCTGCAGGATGCCGGCCCGCCGGCAGGCGTGGCCGGCGGGCATGCTGCCGCGGCCTGGTGGGCCTTGATGCTGCCGCTGGCGGCGCGCTGGCGCCTGGGGGATGGCCCGGACCCCTCCCACGAGGATGTCGGGGCGGGCGCCTGGACCGGCGCGGCGCCGCCGGGCGCGCTGGCGGCCATGGTCGAGGCGCTGGCGCAAGCGCTGGCCTGGCCCTTGCGCAGTCTGCGCGCGGCCTGGCGGCGCGCCTTCGACCGGCGGCTTGCCGCGCAAGGCGCGGCCCTGGCCGTCGGCCTGTCGCAGCATGGGCGGCAGGCCGCCGCCTGGTGGCAGGCGCTCGGCGACGACCCGGACGATGGGCAGGGCCAGGCCGCGGCGGCCAGGTCGCCAGTGGCGGCTGAACCGGCGCCCGACAGCCTGCGGCAGCTGGCCGCCGCGCTGCCCGATGGCGCGGCCGTTGGCCGTCTGCTGGCCGTGCTGCAGACACACTGGGCCCTGTGGCCTGCGCCGGCACGCGCCGCTGCCGCGCGCGCGCTGCAATCGACAGCCGCCACGGCCGGCCGCGACGATGACGTGCTGGCCAGGCTGGACGACCATGCCTGGCAGGCGCTGGCCGGGCTGGCACGGCTGGCGCTGGACAGCGGCCATCTGAGCGCCAGCTGGCGCGACGCGCTGCTGTGGGCTGCACGTGCCGGCGGCAGCGCCGGCGGGGCCGCCGTGCGGCTCGAGGCCGCGCTGCGCCAGGCCGAGGCAGGGCTGGCGGGCCGCGCGGGCCCGTCAAGCAACAACGCTGCGGATCGCGTTGACCGCCGCTTTGCCGACACCGAGCATGTGGCCGTGCTGGATGCGGGGCTGGTGCTGCTGTGGCCCTTCCTGCCGGCCTTTCTGGCCCGCCTGGGCTGGCTGGCCAGCGACGGGCCGCGGGCCGGCCGGCAGTTCACCACGCCGGCCCATGCCGCCCGCGCCGCCATGCTGCTGCACACCCTTGCACAGGGCCTTCCGCCGGACGATGCCGATGCCGATGCCGATGCCGCAGGCCTGGTGCCGGAGCACCGGCTGCCGCTGGCCAAGCTGTTGTGCGGCCTGGCGCCCGAGGCGCCGTTGCCGCTGGCGCCGCTGCCGGGTGGCGAGGCGCTGGCCGAGGGGGCGGTGCTGCTGCAGGCGGTGATCGCACAGGCGCCCATCCTGCGCGCCATGTCGGTGCCGGCCTTCTGTGCCAGCTTTCTGTGGCGTGCCGGCCACCTGGGCGTGCGCGATGGCCACTGGCTGCTGCGCGTGGAGCGCAGTGCCTACGACATGGTGCGCGACCGCTTTCCCTGGGGCGTGGCCATGGTGCGCCTGCCCTGGATGCCGGCGCCGCTGGCGGTGGAGTGGTGAGCCCCATGCCGCCGCGCGGCGTGCCCGCCCCGGCTGCAGCCACCCCTGCGGCGGCGGTCCAGGCCATCGCCGAGGGCCTGGAGCGCGAACTGCAGTGGCTGGCCCGGGTGATCGACGCGCGCTTCCACCAGCACTTCGGCACCCCTGCGCCGGGTGCGCCGGGTACGCCGCCGACAGCCGCGCCCGGCCGCGATGCCGAGCCGCTGGTGGCCACGCTGGCGCACCTGGCCGCGCCTGCGGCCATGCCTGACGCGCCTGCGCCAGCCAAGGCATCGGCACCTGCCGCCGGCAGGCCAGCGCAGCCGGCGGCAGCCACCACGCCGCTGGCCGGCCTGCTGGCCCACTATGGCGCCGGCCTGCCTGAGCGTCTGGCGCTGGCGCTGGCGCTGGCACCGCACCTGCGGCCGCAACTGCTCGACGTGTTCCACACCCGCAACGAGACCTTCGCCCGCAGCTTCACCGAGTTCGGCGGCCAGCGCGACGCCAACGGCGATTTCCTGCCCACCGGCGAGACCCTGCTGTTCCTGTGGGCCGGCACCGACCTGGCCCAGCGCCTGGCGCTGCAGCCGCTGTTCGACCGCGAGCACTGGTTCGCCCGCCACCATGTGCTCACGCTCGAGGCGCCCGAGCGCGCGCTGTCGCCGCACAAGGGCGTGCTGCGCCTGTCGGCCGATGCGCTGGCCTGGATCACCACCGGCCAGCCGCACCGGCCTGCGCTGGGCCTGGAGTTTCCGGCGCAGCCGATCAGCACCGCGCTCGACTGGGCCGATCTGGTGCTGCACCCGGCCACCCGCGCGCAGGTCGACGAGATCGGCCTGTGGCTGCGCCATGGCGCGCGCCTGCGCGCCGAGCCGGGCCTGGGCGCACGCCTGCGGCCGGGCCTGCGCGTGCTGTTCCACGGCCCGCCGGGCACCGGCAAGACGCTCACCGCTGCGCTGCTGGGCCGCACGCACGGGCGCGAGGTGTACCGGGTCGACCTGTCGCTGGTGGTCTCGAAGTACATCGGCGAGACCGAGAAGAACCTCGGCCGCGTGTTCGACCAGGCCGAGCACAAGGGCTGGATCCTGTTCTTTGACGAGGCCGATGCGCTGTTCGGCAAGCGCAGCGAAAGCCGCGACGCGCACGACCGCTATGCCAACCAGGAGGTGGCCTACCTGCTGCAGCGCATCGAGGGTTTCGACGGCATCGCGGTGCTGGCCACCAACCTGCGCGACCACCTCGACCCGGCCTTCGCGCGGCGCTTCGAGTCCACGGTGTACTTTCCCGTGCCGCGGCCCGAGGAGCGCCTGGCGCTGTGGCGCAGCAGCCTGCCCGCCAGCATGGCGCTGGCCGCCGACATCGACCTGGCCCAGGTGGCGCAGCAACATGCGCTGGGCGGCGGCGCCATCGTCAACGTGGCGCGGCATGTGGCGCTGTGGGCCCTGGCGCGCGGCGACGGCACGATCCGTGCCGACGACCTGGCCCGCGGCATCGCGCGTGAACTGGCCAAGGACGGGCGCGGGCCCTGAGATGGCGGCCCGGGACCGGGCCCCGGCTCACGGGCATCGGCTATGCTGCCCCCCGGTTCGCGCGCAAGGCGCGGCCCACGTCGCTCGGACGGTTCCGGGCGCCTACGTTGAAAGTCACTGCCATGTCCACCCTCCCGGGTCAGCGGCGCTTTGCCCGCATCGACCGCCTGCCGCCCTACGTCTTCAACATCACGGCCGAGCTGAAGCTGGCCGCCCGCCGCCGTGGTGAAGACATCATCGACCTCAGCATGGGCAACCCCGATGGCCCCACGCCGGCGCACATCGTGGCCAAGCTCACCGAGGTGGCCCAGCGCCCCGACACCCACGGCTACAGCGCCAGCAAGGGCATCCCGCGGCTGCGCCGCGCCATCAGCCACTGGTACAAGCGCCGCTTCGATGTCGACATCGACGCCGACAAACAAGCCATCGTCACCATCGGCAGCAAGGAGGGTCTGGCGCACCTGATGCTGGCCACACTCGACCGCGGCGACACCGTGCTGGTGCCCGACCCCAGCTACCCGATCCACATCTACGGCGCGGTGATCGCCGGGGCCGACATCCGCAGCATCCCGATGGTGCCGGGCGTGGACTTCTTTGCCGAGCTGGAAAAGACCATCCGCGGCAGCTATCCCAAGCCCAAGATGATGATCCTGGGCTTTCCCAGCAATCCCACGGCGCAATGCGTGGAGCTCGACTTCTTCGAGCGCGTGATCGCGCTGGCGAAGAAGCACGAGATCCTGGTGGTGCACGACCTGGCCTATGCCGACATCACCTTCGACGGCTGGCGCGCGCCCAGCATCATGCAGGTGCCCGGCGCCAAGGACGTGGCGGTGGAGTTCTTCACTCTCAGCAAGAGCTACAACATGGCCGGCTGGCGCATCGGCTTCATGGTGGGCAATGCCGACCTGGTGCATGCGCTGGCACGCATCAAGAGCTACCACGACTACGGCAGCTTCACGCCGGTGCAGGTGGCGGCGATTGCCGCGCTGGAGGGCGACCAGCAATGCGTGAAGGACATCGCCGCGCAGTACCAGAAGCGCCGCGACGTGTTGGTCAAGGGCCTGCGCGAGGCGGGCTGGGACGTGGACTGCCCCCAGGCCAGCATGTACATCTGGGCGAAGATTCCGCCGGCCTATGCTGCGCTGGGCTCGCTGGAGTTCTCGCGCCAGCTGCTGGACAAGGCCAAGGTCTGCGTGTCACCGGGCATCGGCTTCGGCGACCATGGCGACGATCATGTGCGCTTTGCGCTGATCGAGAACGAGGGCCGCATCCGCCAGGCGGTGCGCGGCATCAAGGCCATGTTCAAGGCCGATGGCGTGACGGGCTGAGTCACCCAGGCAGCGGGTGGCGGCGCGTGCGCGCGGCGCCGGGTGCCGTCAGTACCGCTTCAGCTTCGCATATGGCTTCAGCGCATCGATGCCTTCGCGCACCGTGAAGCCGTTCATCGCCAGCTTGCGCGCAAAGCCGTCGGCCAGCACCTTGAGCTCTTCCACGCGGCGTTCGGCGATTGCCGCATCGGTTTGCGCCAGCAGGCGCTGCAGTTCGGCCAAGGGCAGGCCGTCGAGGTTCACGGTGGATTCTTGGGCGGGCATGGGTTTGGCAGGGCAGGGCCGGAAACGACGAAGGGGCCTGGCACTGCCAAGCCCCTTCGGTTGCAAGAGGTTTGTTTGGTGGAGACGAGGAGGATCGAACTCCTGACCTTCGCATTGCGAACGCGACGCTCTCCCAGCTGAGCTACGCCCCCACGACAGCCCTGAAGTTTAACATCAGATCACCACGCTTTCTGGAGCCCCCGATGCAACGCCGTTCAGACCCCGCCTGGCTCGACGCGCAGTACAACGCGCGGGCCTCGATC
>CAYPDO010000014.1:0-25341 GCA_964409495.1 uncultured Bordetella sp. | reverse complement strand
GGTCGATGGTGATGCTGGGGCGGCTGCCGCCGTTCTTGGCGTCCTGGGTGGAGTGGAAGTGCCAGGGCGCGTCGAGGTGGGTGCCGTTGTGCGTGGTCAGCGTCACCCACTCGGCGGCTGCGGCCTCGCCGTCGGGGTAGTCCTCGGGCGTCGTGCCCGGCAGCATGGCCATGAACTCGGGCAGCGTGTCGGCGTGCTTCTGGTAGGTGATCCTGGGCGCCAGCGGCGGCGGATCACTGAGCACGTCGTTCTCGAGGTAGATCGACAGGTCGACGAAACGTCGCTGCCGGCGCTGGGGCTTGGCGGTCACAGGCTGGGTCATGGGGGCTCAGGGCAGGGAAGAGGCCGCGGCACAGACCGACCAGTGCTCGGCGATGCGGCCATCGGCCACGCGGTAGATCTCCACGCGGGCATGGGGCGGCGTGCCGCGGGCGTGGCACTGCAGGTGGGCCATGGCCATGGCACCATCCACCACCAGGTGCTGCAGGCTGGCCTGCAGCTCGGTGTCGGCCAGCCGGCGTGCCAGCGCGCGCATCACGCCTGCGCGGCTGCCGCGGCCGTGCCAGGCATGGTCACGGTAGCCGTGGGCGACCACGCAGCTCTCGAAGGCTGCGCACACCTGGCGGCGGTGGTACAGCAGGTCGATGAAACGCTGCACGACGGCACGCGTGTCCTCGCCGGCACCGGGCATGGCCAGCGTGGCGCGCGGCAGCCCGGGCGACACGCCCGGCGGCATGGGGTGCAGCCCGGCCTGCGGCCAGCCGCCACGCGCACGGCTGGCCAGGGCGCAGCCGCCCACGGGCAGCATGGCGTCGGTCGTCGGGTGGTGGATGGTGTTCAGCATGGTCCTCGGGGGCGGCGCGGCGTGGTCGACATCGGACGCCGGCAGCTGCACGGGCCGCCTCACCTTCCGGAAGAGCCGTCAGTCTGGTTCGGCCGAGGCATCCGCAAAAGCGGATTCGATCCATCTGAGCATTCGACGCAGCCGAACGATCGCGGGTATCTACTCAGTGATCGTGGCCGCGCTGCGGCGGCCAGGGGCTCAGAGCCTGCAGGCCGCCGCGCCCGCCCCATGCGCCAGCACATGCTCGCGCAGCAGGTGCTGCGTGGCCGTCAACGGCGTGTCGCGCCGCGTCAGCACGCACCAGTCCAGCTGCTTGGGCATGTCCTGCACATCCAGCACCACCAGCCGGCCGGCGGCCAGCTCGCTCTGGAAGGTGTGGGCCGAGGCGAAGCTGATGCCCATGCCGGCCATCACCGCGGCCTTCACCGCCTCGGGGCCCTGCAGCTCGATGTCGGCGCGCACCTGCATGCGCTGCATCTGCAGCAGATGCTCCAGGAAGGCGCGCGTGGCCGAGCCGGCCTCGCGCATGATGAAGGTGTCACCGGCCAGCTGCGGCCAGGGGATGTCGCGCGCCGCGGCCAGGTGGTGGTCGGCGGCGGCGATGATGGCGTGCGGGTTGCGCGCAAACACGTCGGCCTGCACCTCGGCCTCGGCCGGCGGGTAGCCGCCCACCAGCAGGTCCACCTGGCGCTCGGCCAGCAGGGCCAGCAGCTGGTCGCGCCGGCCCTGGCTGAGCTTGATGCGCAGGTCGGGATGCCGCCGCCGGAACTCGGCCAGCAGCCGCGGCATGAAGTACTGCGCCGGCGACACCACGCCCACATGCACCTGGCCGCGGTGCTGGCCGTGCAGCGTCGACAGCGCATCCTCGGCCACGCTGAACTGCGCCAGGATCACGCGCGTGTGGCGCAGCAGCTCGGCGCCGGTGTCGGTCAGGCGGATCGGCCGCGCCTGGGTGTCGAACAGCCGGCTGCCGATCTCGTCCTCGAGCTGGCGGATGTTCTGCGACACCGCGCTCTGGGTGATGTTCATCAGCTCGGCCGCCTTCAGGAAGCTGCCGGTGGTGGTGGCCGCCTCGAAGATGCGCAGGCCGCGCAGGGTGACGTTGCGCATGAAGGGGGGCAGACAGCGTCGTGGCGTGATCGGCGGCGGGGGCGCCAGCATAGCGCGCCGCACCGGCCCGGGCGCGGCGCCGCGCGCTCAGCGCAGGGCCGGCTGGGCGGCCACCGCGCGGTGCAGCGCGCGCTCCAGCGCACGCTGGCGGTTGCCCCAGGCGGCACTGCCCAGCACCGCGGCGATGCGCCGCACCGTGCTTTCGACGCCCTGGCGGCGCAGCTGGTCCAGCGAGTGGATGCCGGCCGATTCCAGCCGCTGCACCACCCGCTGGCCGATGCCCCGTTCGGTCAGCAGCAGGTGGCGTTCATGTTGGGCAAAGCGGGGCAGGGCATCGGGGGTCATGGTGGTTGGCGCGGGCGCGGCAGCAAGGGCACAGGCGCCGTGATCTTCACCCGCACGGCACCGCCGGCGCGAGCGGACATGCCCCAGACGGCAGGCCCCGCCGGGCCCCGGCCGGCCACCCCCTGCCGCCAGCCCGAACCGGGGTAAACCCTGAAAAATCAGGGGGCGCGCGGTGTGGCGAAGCGCCCGCGGCGGCGGGCTTCCCAGGCGGCGGCAGGCTGCCCACAGCCTGGCTAATGCGTCACTTCACTTCCGACACGAACTGCTCGCGCGGGCGCCGCACCTTGGCCAGCTTGACCAGCCAGTCGCCCTCTTCCTGGCGGTAGCCCAGCGGCAGGATGGTGACGCTGCGCAGGCCACGCGCGCGCAGGCCCAGGATCTCGTCGAGCCTGGCCGGGTCGAAGCCTTCCATCGGCGTGCAGTCCACGCCCTCCTCGGCGGCGGCCAGCATCGCCACGCCCAGGGCGATGTAGGTCTGGCGCGCGGCATGCTGGAAGTTCAGCTCGGCACCGCGCGGCGGGTAGTTCTTCAGCAGCATCTGGCGGTAGTTCTCCCAGCCCTCGTTGCGGAAGCCACGCACCTCGTTCGTGTAGTCGAACATGTGGTTGATGCGCTCGGCGGTGTAGTCGTCCCAGGCGGCAAACACCAGCAGGTGCGAGCCGTCGGTGACCTGCGCCTGGTTCCAGGCGATCTCGCGGATCCGTGCACGCACCTCGGGCTGGGTGACCACGATCAGCTCGAAGGGCTGCAGCCCGCTGGAGGTGGGCGCCAGGCGCGCCGCCTCGATGATGCGGTCGAGCTTGTCCTGCGGCACGGCGCGGGCGGGATCCATCTTCTTGGTGGCGTAGCGCCAGTTCAGGGTGTCGAGCAGTTTCATGGGGCGCCCCGGCGTGCGGGGTGGTAGGGCAAAAGGTCACCGCATTGTGGGCAGCACGGGCATCGCCTTGCCGCTGCAAGCGATCCGAAGCTGTGCTACCGCCGCAGTTCGCCGTGTGACGGGTCACGCAGGTGGGCACGCAAGACCAGGATGCGAATGTGACCGCCGACGTCGCGGTAGATCACGGAGTAGGGGAACCCGTGCAACGGATGAACTCGCCGAAGATCGTCTGCAGGCGTGCCGATGGCAGGAAACTCGACCAGCAGCCCGGCCACACGCTCGAATTCATCAAGCAGGCGGTTCGCCAATTTCGCACCGCCTTCCCGGCGATAAAACGCCACGGCCTCCTGAAGATCGAGCGCTGCCCCCCGGTGGAGGCTGTAGCTCATCCGATGCTGGCGCGGATGCGCGCCACGGCGTCGGGGCCGGGCATCAGCGCGGACGGGTCTGCATCCGCCTCCGCGTCGCGTTGCGCGGCCAGGGCACGCCAGCGCGCGTCGCGCTCCCGGTCGGCGTCCAGACTGTTGATCACCTGATCCAGCAGTCGCGCCCGGTCGTGCGCAGGCAGTTGCAGCACCTGCTGCGCAAGAACTTCGAGGGGGACGGACATGGGCTTCTCCCAGAGGCGGGGCGGAGGCGGCAAGCTTGCCACAACACAAAGGCCGCCGGCTCCGGGGCAGTGTGCCCTTGCGCGGTGCCTGGCGTGTAGCCGGGCTGCGATACTGCCAGCACAGGGACGCAATCGAGGCCGAGGCAAACTACTACAGGCAACTCGCCAGTCAGGCTTCCCAGGAGGCCGCCTGACTTAACCCAACGGGCCTCCGCGATTCCCGGGGCGGTTCAAGGATGTCCGACCGGAAGAAATTGATCGCGTAGCCGGTGGTACCGCGACGAAGGCCGTTCTTGGGTTGAGTCGCCATGTCGATCTCCTGAGCTTGGGGGCTGCCACGGGTGATGCACAGGTGCATTGATCGATGCCTGCCGTGACGCGGCTGTTGGAGCCATATGCGGCGCCAATGCGCTGTTCGGCTCAGAGGCAGATGCTCAGCTGCCCGAGGACAATGCCGCTTCCACCCCAACTTGCTCCCTCGACCTGCCATTCATGACCGACGCCGCTCACACGGCCCCCATCACCGCCGTGATCTTCGACATGGACGGCCTGCTGCTCGACACCGAGGGCATCTACACGCGCAGCACCCAGGCCATTGCCGGGCGCTTCGGCAAGACCTTCGACTGGCAGCTCAAGCAGCACTCGCTGGGCCTGGGCGCGCTGCCGTTCGCGCAGCTGATCGTCGAGCGGCTGGCGCTGCCGATCACGCCGCAGCAGTTTCTGGACGAGCGCGAGCCGATGCTGCAAGAACTGTTCGTGCACGCCCGGCCGATGCCGGGCGCGGCCGAGCTGGTGCGCCACCTGTCGGCGCATGGCGTGCCGATGGCCGTGGCCACCAGCTCGCGCCAGCACTACGTGGCGCTGAAGACGCGCCAGCACGCCGACTGGTTTGCGCTGTTCGAGGCCGTGGTCACGCCCGACGATCCCGAGGTGCATGCGGCCAAGCCCGCGCCCGACCTGTTCGCGGTGGCGGCGCGGCGCATCGGCGCCGATCCGGCGCGCACGCTGGCCTTCGAGGATTCACCCAACGGCGTGCTGTCGGCAGTGGCCGCCGGGCTGCGCGCCATCGCCGTGCCCGACCCGGCCATGGACCGCCGCCTGTACCCGCAGGCCACGACCATCCTGGCCAGCCTGCATGATTTCAAGCCGCAGGATTGGGGCCTGCCGGCAATGACAACGGCCGCCTGACCCTGGGCCCCGCGTCGCGGCGCTCCTGCCCCCCCCCCCGAGGAGGCGCTCAGTCCCCTGGGGCGGCCCAGCGGGACTGAACAGGCGGCCGTGTGTGGCGCTGCGCGGCGGTCAGGCGCGGCGGCGGCGCGCCAGAAAGCCCACGCCCACCAGGCCGGCCAGCATCAGCGCGTAGCTCTCGGGCTCGGGCACCGAGCTCACGGTGATGTTGTCGTAGGCGATCTCGCCAGCGCCACCGTTGAACACGATGGTCTGGGCCTGGCCGGTGAAGCCGATCGTCACCTTGTTCCAGGCGCAGGCCGGGCTGTCGCTGCAGCCCGCGTCGGTGACATTGGCCACCACGCCCACGCCGGCCAGGCGCTGGCCGCTGGCGCTGTACACGCTGACCACCGGCAGCAGATCCACCGTCGACGAGTACCAGAACGAGACCTGCTCGACGAAGGCACGGCCGGCCGTAGCGCTGAGCGTGGTCGAGGCCTGGCTGAAGGTGTCGACCAGCATCACGCCGGCCATGCTGGGCGCGTTGGTGTAGTAGGTGCCGGCGGCGTCATTGGAGATCACCACGGCCGAATCGGAGAACAGCACGCCTTCGACCTCGTAGGCATTGCCCACGGTGGTGAAGTAGCCCTGCAGCGCGGGCTCGTCGAAGCTCAGCGTGGTGGTCACCGAATCAACGGCGAAGGCAGGCGCGGCGGCAGCCAGCGCGGCAGCGGCAATCAGCGAACGGACGAGGGCCATGGGGTACTCCGGAGTGGGGTGGGCGCGCGGCCATCCGGCCGCTGCAGATCGAACACTGGCCAAAGTCTAGGAAGTCGCCCGCCACGGCTCTATCTCGAAACGATGACAGTCAGGGGCATTTCACGCCTGCCTCCCCCCGCATCCGGGTGGCGGCCCGTCATGACGCTGACGCATGGCGGCACCAGCATCCGTGGCCTCGTGTTGCCCGCGCCCGGCCTGCCACCCGGGCCGATGACCATGAAACACCTGTTGTCCCGGCGCCGGCTGCTGCGCGGCGCCATGAGCCTGTCGGCCGCCGGCCTGCTGCTGCCGCGCGCCCAGGCCTGCGAGTTCCAGGCCAGCACGCTGCGCGTGACCCATCCGTACTGCCATGCCACCGAGCCCGGCAGCACCGTGGCGGTGGTGGGCATGAAGTTCGACGAGGTGACCCGCACCGACCGCCTGGTCGGCGTGAGCACGCCGGTGGCCAGCGGCGCCGACGTGGCCGGCGAGCTGGCGCGCCCCGAGGTCGACTTCGAGATCCCTGAAGGTCAGGAGACCTGGCTGCATGAGCGCGGCACCTGGCTGCGCCTGACCGGCCTGCGCGGCCCGCTGGGCGTCGGCCGCGCCTATCCGCTGACGCTCGAGTTCGAGCATGGCGGCACCGTGATCGCCCAGCTCACGGTCGACTATCCGGCCTTGCGCTTTCGCTGAGGCGCGGGGCCTGCGGCGGTCCTTGGCGGGCCGCCCGATGCGGCGGGCGGCGCATGCTGGATGTGTCGAATCGTCACGCCACGGACACCACCGCTTCCTAGCATGCGCCTGCCAATTCACCGCCAGCCGGGCCCGGGCGCCGGCGCAGCCGACTGGCCGGCCACAGGGGCGGCCGGTGGCCAGCAATCAACAGGAGCAGTTTCGATGACCTTCCAGTTCCACAAGCGCCACATCGCCGTCGCGGCGATCGCGGCCATCGGCAGCACCGTGATCGGCGTTGCGCATTCGCAGTCGGGCAGCACCGCCAAGGTGCCGGGCAAGTACCTGGCCGGCGACTTCCACAACCACAGCACCTGCTCCGATGGCGCCGTGTCGCTGCAGAAGATGGTGAAGAAGTCGATGCCCGGCTCGGCCGACACGCCCTGGGGTCTGGACTGGTTCGTGCAGGCCGGCCACGGTGGCAGCGGCAACCGCAACTGCACTCTGCCCGAAGACGCCTCGTTCGCCACGCCGGCCTACCCGTTCACCGGCCAGGGCCCGCAGACCACCTGGGAAAGCACCAGCCCGGCCATCAGCCCCAAGGGCAACTCCTCGGGCAGCAGCCCGAACAAGAACATGTGGCGCTGGCAGGCCATCCAGGAGTACCAGTACCCGCTGCTGGAGTACCTGGCGGTGCAGCGCAACCAGCCCATCTTCGCGGGTGTGGAATCGGTGGTGGCCGGCCACGAGCACACCTCGATGTCGGTGATGACCGGCCAGCTGCCGGCTGCGGCCTTCACCAAGCCGCTGCCCACCACGCCCGGCTACGCCGCCACCGGCAATGCCAACGCACTGGCCATGTGGCAGTACTGCTTTGACCGCGGCAACAGCGACACCAGCCGCGGCAACACCACCGCCACCAGCGGTGTGGGCAACAACTGGGACTGCTCGGTGCCCGGCGGCCTGAACAGCACCGCGAGCTTCTGGCAGGACGCCGCCCGCAAGCTGGTGCCCGGCGGCAGCACGCAGGGTGAGCAAGGCCATCTGAAGACCGTGGACGGCGTGAAGTGGATGGCCGCCTTCCACCCCGAGTCGAGCTACTACGTGCCGGCCCACCTGGAGCGCGCCGGTCCGTTCAACCCCGCGGGCAACAACGGCTTCAACGTCGAGCACCTGCGCAACTTCAACAACGCCGGCCCGCGCGTGGCCTTCGGCTTCGAGAGCCAGCCCGGCCACGGCGCCAGCGACCGCCGCGGTGAGTACAACCTGCGCCGCAACGCCATCGGCAACACGCGCTTCGACTCGGTGGGCGGCACCACCTTCGGCGGCACCGGCGTGTATGCCGCGCAGGTGGGCGGCGTGTGGGACGCGCTGCTCGGCGAAGGCCGCAACTGGTGGTTCTTCGCCAGCAGCGACTGGCACAGCCGCGGCGCCTTCAGCGTCGACGACCGCCGCTCGGACAACGACTTCTGGCCCGGCGAATACCAGCGCAACTACACCATGGTGCGCAACAACAACACCCAGCGCGTGACGCCGCAGATGGTGGTGGATGGCCTGCGCAGCGGCAACAACTGGACCGACAGCGGCCAGCTGATCGACCGCCTGGCCTTCGTGGCCTGCGCCTCGTACAACGGCATTGCCAAGCGCAGCAATGCGCAGGTGGAAGCCCTGGCCGTGAACGCCGCGGTGAACAACACCGACATCGACACCGCCGGCTGCGCCACGATGGGCGAGAAGCTCAAGCTGCGCGCCGGCGGCGAGGTGGTGGTGTCGATCGTGGTGCGTGACCCGGCCGGCAAGAGCCACAGCCCGTACAGCTTCCCGAACCCCTCGCTGCTGCAGGTGGGCATCAACCAGCCGCTGGACAAGCCCGAGCTGCACCATGTGGACGTGATCCGCGGCCTGGTCACCGGCTACAAGAGCCCGACCGCGGCCGACTACGCCGGCGCCTGGCCGGATGACTGGGTCGACCGTGCCAACCCGCAGCAGCTGCGCTCGCTGGCCAGCGTGCCGGCCGCGGCCAAGAACACCAGCGCCGCGGTGATCCAGACCTTCAGCAAGGCCAACTGGACCCCGGTGGCCGGCAAGCCTGAGTTCAAGGCCATGACCTTCCG
Source organism: uncultured Bordetella sp. (assembly GCA_964409495.1). Taxonomy (GTDB): domain Bacteria; phylum Pseudomonadota; class Gammaproteobacteria; order Burkholderiales; family Burkholderiaceae_C; genus Pseudaquabacterium. The sequence continues at coordinate 16,843 of CAYPDO010000014.1, read as the reverse complement.
CCTGAGCGCGGTGCAGGCCTCGCAGTACCTGCGTCTGCGCGGCACCAACCTGCCGCCGGCCGTGCCCTACGAGACCGATGCCGCCGGCAACCCGTTGTCGGACCTGTGGACCAACACCGGCTCGATCCAGTTCAAGAACAGCAGCGCCGTCGAGTTCCCCGAGAACGCCATGCTGCGCATCCCCTGCACCACCACCGGCGGCAGCAACGTGCCCGACAACGGCATCGTGTTCACCGGCTCGGGCATCGACGCCTGCCCCAACCATTTGCCGGTGGTCAATGGCCAGCGCATGGTGGGCTATGACGTGGCGGCCTGGGCCGATCTGTGGTTCTACAGCAACCCGATCTTCGTCGAGGTGACCGGCTCCACCGTGGTGGCCGGCGTGCGCTGATCCAGCCCACGGCGCCCCCACGCCGCGCCGTCGCCCCACCGGGTGGCAGCGCGGCCAAACTCCTGCCGGGCACCTGCCCGGCTTTGTCATTTGCCCCACCTGCTGCGCCGGCCCGCACCGGCGCCCCCCGCCACGATGTCCTCCACCAGCACCGTTCTCGACACCGGCAGCCCGGCGTCGACATCCATGCCCACGCCGCTGCCGCCGCGCCGCCGCGGCGCCTGGCTGCGTGAGCCGCTGCTGCACTTCCTGCTGATCGGCGCGCTGGTCTTCGGCCTGGACGCCTGGGTCAACCGCGACCGCCTCGACCCGCGCGTGATCACCATCGACGCCGCGGTCGACGGCGAGGCGCGGCGCATCTTCCGCGAGGCGCGCGGCCGCGAGCCCAATGCCGACGAGCTGTACGCGCTGCGCCGCGTGTGGCTGGACAACGAGGTGCTCTACCGCGAGGGCATGGCCATGCAGATGGACCAGGGCGACCAGGCCATCCGCGACCGCGTGATCTTCAAGGCCCTGTCGTCGATCAACGCCGGCCTGAAGCGCCCGCCGATGACCGACGACACCCTGCGCGCCTGGTTCGAGAAGAACCGCGCCAAGTACGACGAGCCGGCGCGCTTCGACTTCAGCGAGGCGGTGCTGCCCGAGGCCCAGCCCACCGAGGCCCAGGCGCGCGCGCTGGCCACCCAGCTCAACAGCAGCGGCGGCGGCGAGGTGCAGGCCGGGCTGCGCGTGTTCAAGGGCCGGCCGCAGGCCAACCTTCTGCAGAGTTATGGCGAGGCCTTCACCGCGGCGCTGGTCGCCCAGCCGCAGGGCGAGTGGCGCGCCGTGCGCCATGGCGATCTGTGGCGCGTGATGCGCCTGGAAGGCGCCAGCCCGTCGCGCAAGGCCGAGTTCGCGGCGCTGCGCGACACCGTGGCGCAAGACTGGACCGATGCCGTGATGGCCGAGCAGCGCGCCGCCGCGGTCAAGGCCATGGCCATGAAGTACACCGTGCGCCACCGCGACGCCGCCGCCAACGCGGTCGCGGCCGCCAGCGCCACCCGGGAGCCGGCCCAGTGAATGCGCCCGTGATGCGCCTGCGCGCGCTGCGCTGGCTGCTGCCGGCACTGGCCCTGCTGCTGGCCTTGCTTGGCAGCGCGCCGCTGCGCGCCCATGAGATGAGCATGGCCGAGCTGCATGTGCAGGAGGTGGCGCCCGGCCGCTTCGTCTGGCAGTGGACGGCCGGCATGCGCAGCGGCAACGACGAGCTGCAGCTGCAGTGGCCCGAGGGCTGCACCGCCGGGCCGGGCCAGCTGGACTGCCCGGCCGGCCGCATGACCGGCCGCCTGGGCATCGCCGGTGTCGGCGAGGGCTACTCGGCAGTGCTGGTCAAGCTGCACTGGCTGGACGGCGGGCTGCGCGTGTACACGCTCACCAAGTCGCAGCGCGCGGTGCAGCTGTTCGGCTCAGCCGACGACCAGCGCGGTCTGGCCGAGATCGCACGCGCCTACACCATGCTGGGCATCGAGCACATCCTGTCGGGCGTGGACCACCTGCTGTTCGTCATCACGCTGCTGCTGCTGGTGGGCTTCGAGCGCCGGCTGGTGTGGACCATCACCGCCTTCACCGCCGCGCACAGCCTCACGCTGGCCAGCAGCGCGCTGGGCTGGCTGACGCTGCGCTCGCCGCCGGTGGAGGCCACCATCGCCTTGTCCATCGTGCTGGTGGCGGCTGAAGCATGCCCCCGTGTCGCTTCGCGCATGCCCCCCGAGGGGGCGCTCGGTTCCTTGGGGCGGCCCGGCGGCACTGAGGCACTTCACCGGCGTGACACGCTCACGCGGCGCTGGCCGGCGCTGGTGGCCTTCATCTTCGGCCTGGTGCACGGTCTGGGCTTTGCCGGCGCGTTGAAGGAGATCGGCCTGCCCGAGCAGCATCTGCCGGCCGCGCTGCTGAGCTTCAACGTGGGCGTCGAGATCGGCCAGCTGCTCACCGTGGCGCTGGCCTTCGCGGTGTCGCGCCTGCTGCCGCACCTGGCCGCGCTGTGGCCGCGCGCGGCCCAGGCGCGCACCGCGCTGCTGTACGGCATCGGCAGCCTGGCCGCCTACTGGTCATGGTCGCGGGTGGCCGCGATCCTGGCCTGAACCCCAGCCCTGCATCCAGGAGTACCGCCGCATGCCCGCCAGCGAGGTTTTCGACATCTTTCCCACCCCGGTGCTGCGCGCGCGCGGCGTGCTGCCGCTGGACCTGGTGGCCGGCCTGATCGTGCACTTCAGCCGCGAGGCGGTGAACGACAACAGCAGCTCGCCCAACCTGTCGCACACGCGCATGCTCAAGCCCAGCGAGAGCCCGCTGCTGGTGGACGCCGCCGCGCTGATCAAGCCGAAGCTGGTGGAGTTCGGCGAGCTGCTGTTCGGCGAGCGCCTGGGCTGGGCGCTCAAGGAAATGTGGGTCAACGTGCTGGACACCGGCGGCCGCCAGGCCATGCACAACCATGCCAACAGCTTCATCTCGGGCGTGGTCTACCTCACGCCCACGCACCCGGCCTCGCAGACCGTGTTCATGAAGTCGCCCGGCGGCCACGACTTCGCGTTCAAGAACGACCATGCCGGCGTGCGCATGGGCCCGTACAACGCCGACAAATGGGTGAGCCCGGCACCCGAGCCCGGTGACCTGGTGCTGTTTCCCAGCTACCTGATGCATGCCGTGCCGCCAAATCCCGGCGAGCGCCGGCTCACGCTGGCGATGAATGCCATCCCCACGCGGCTGGATTCATGGGGCTACACGGTCGGGTTCTCGGGTTGAGCGGCGCGCCGCGGGCCGGCGGCCTGGCAGCAGGCCGCGCGCAGCCGCTGCGCGGCGCGCCGGGCGCACTGCTGCTGATGGGCGCCTCGGGCTTTGCCGGCCTGGGCTGGCAGCTGCTGTGGACGCAGCAGAGCGCGCCCTGGCTGGGCCATGAATCGGCCGCCGTGCTGGCCGTGGTGGCGGCCTTCTTCGGCGGCCTGGCGCTGGGTGCCGGCGCCTTCGGCGCACGCATCGCGCGCAGCGCGCGGCCAGCCCGCTGGTATGCCGCCTGCGAGGCGCTGATCGCCGCCTGGGGCCTGCTGCTGCTGGGGCTGATGCCGCAGTGGGGCGCCGCCGCGCTGGCACTCACCGGCGTGCAGCCGGCGCCGGCCTGGCACTGGGCGGTGGCCTTCGGCGGCAGCTTCGTGCTGCTGCTGCCGGCCACCGCGGCGATGGGCGCCACGCTGCCGGCCATGGCCCGTGTGGCGGCCCGGTTGAGCGCGGCCGGTGGCCACGACACGGCGCCGGCCGGACCGTCGATCGCCGCGCTGTATGCCGCCAACACCGCTGGCGCGGTGCTGGGCGTGCTGGCCAGCGCCTTCTGGCTGCTGCCCGAGTTCGGCCTGGCCGCCACCACCGTGGTGTGCGCCGCGCTGAACGCGGCCTGCGCGCTGGCCGCCTGGCTGGGCTGGCGGCGCGCCGCGCCGGCGCCGGCCACCATCGCCGCCACCCACGCCGACGCCCATGCCGCCGGCCCGCAGCCGCGGCGGCAGCTGCTGGCGCTGCTGGCCGCCACCGGCCTGCTGGGCATCGGCCTGGAGGTGGCGGTGGTGCGCGTGCTCAGCCAGGTGGCAGAGAACACCGTCTACACCTTCGCGCTGCTGCTGGCCGTGTACCTGGTGGGCAGTGCGCTGGGCGCCGCGGCCTGGGCACGCTGGGGCGCACCGCGGCCCGACGCCCATGCGCTGGGTGATCGCCTGCTGCTGGCGCTGGCGGCGGCCTGCCTGCTGGGCGGCGCCAGCCTGTGGGCCGCTGAACGCCTGAAGGCCGCCACGCTGGCGGCGCTGGGCGCGGCCCTCGGCCCCGGCCTGCTGCCGGCGCTGGCCACCGAGGCGCTGCTGGCGCTGGCCGCCTTCGGCCCGCCCACGCTGGTGATGGGCGCGCTGTTCAGCCAGCTGGCGGCGCGCGCCGAGGCCGCCGGCCTGGGCCTGGGCCAGGCGCTGGCCGCCAACACCCTGGGCGCCGCGCTGGCACCGGCGGTGGTGGGCGTGCTGATGCTGCCGGCGCTTGGCGCCAAGGCCACGCTGCTGCTGCTGGCCGCGGGCTATCTGCTGCTGGCCCGGCCGCAGGCCTGGCTGCGCCCAGGCCCCTGGCTGGTGGCCACCCCGACGGCGCTGCTGGCCCTGGCCGCGCCGCCGCTGGTGTTTGTCGAGCGCCCCGAGGGCAGCCGCCTGCTGGACTACCGCGAAGGCGTGCTGGCCGCCGTCAGCGTGGTGGAAGACGCGCAGGGCGTGGCCCGGCTGCGCATCAACAACCGCCAGCAGGAGGGCAGCAGCAGCTCGCTGCAGGTGGATGGCCGCCAGGCCCTGCTGCCGCTGCTGCTGCACCCGGCACCGCGCCAGGTGCTGATGCTGGGCCTGGGCACCGGCCTGACCGCCTCGGCGGCGCTGCAGGATCCGGCGCTGCAGGTGGAGGTGGTGGAGCTGCTGCCCGAGGTCATCGCCGCGGCGCGGCACTTCAGGCCGGCCTATGCCGACCCCGCCGCGGCCGACCGGCTGCAGCCGCTGGCCGCCGATGCACGGCGCCATGTGCTGGCCACGCCGAAGCGCTTCGACGTGATCATGTCCGACAACTTCCACCCGGCGCGCAGCGGCTCGGCCGCGCTGTACACGGTGGAGCACTTCCGCGCGGTGCGCGCACGCCTGGCCACGGGCGGCCTGTTCTGCCAGTGGCTGCCGCTGCACCAGCTGGACCACGACACGCTGCGCAGCATCGTGGCCGCGTTCCGCGCGGTGTATCCGGGCGGCAGCGCGCTGCTGGCCAGCCTGAGCCTGCGCACGCCGGTGCTGGGCCTGGTGGGCCATGCCGACGATGCGGCGCGGCTGGATGTGGCGCAGCTGCGCGCGCGCCTGCACGGCGCCGCCGGCCTGCCGCGGCCACCGGCGGCCTTCGGCCTGCACGACGAGTGGGCGCTGCTGGGCAGCTTCGTGGCCGGCCCGCAGGCCCTGGCCCGGCTGGCCGGCGATGCGCCGCTGAACACCGACGACCGACCGGTGGTGGCCTGGCGCGCACCGCGCATCACCTATGCGCCCGACAGCACGCCCGAGGCGCGCCTGCTGGCCCTGCTGCCGCAGCTGGGCCTGACCGCCGACGAGCTGCTGCGCCCGGCCGATGCGGCCGCACTGGGCCCGCGCCTGGCCGCCTACCAGAGCGCCCGCAACCAGTTCCTGGCCGCCGGCCTGGCCGTGCGGCCCAGCGCCGATGTGCGCCAGATGCTGGCCCAGGTGCAGACACCGCTGCTGGCGGCGCTGCGCACCAGTGCCGACTTCCGCCCGGCCTATGACCCGCTGCTGGGCATGGCACAGGCCCTGGCCCGGCAGGACGCCGAGGCGGCGCGCCAGCTGCTGGGCGAGCTGGCGCGGCTGCAGCCGGCCCGGGAAGAGGCAGCGCAGGCGCTGGCCGGCCTGTAGCGGCCGCGCCGGCAGGGCAAGACGCTCAGGCTGCCTTGCGCGGACGGCCGGTCTTCAGCGTGGGCAGCTGCTCGAGCAGCGCGCGCAGCGCGTCGTCACCCAGCGCCGACAGCGCATGCAGGCCGGCGCGCAGCAGCTCGCTCTTCTTGGTCGGACGCTGGAAGACCAGCGCGCGGTCCTTGAGCTGAGCGATCAGTGCGAAATCGGCGCGTGGCATCGTGAAGCTGTCGCGCACCAGTTTTTCCTTCGGCGCCTCCTTGACCCGCGGTGCCTTGTCGGCAGCTGGCGCCGCAGCAGTCGCCACGGGCTTCTTGGTGCCACGCGCCAGCGGCTTGGCGGCGACCGGCGGCTCGGGCGCCTTCGGCGTCTTGACGGGCTTGGCCGCCTTGAGCGGCTTGGCGGCCTTGGCCGCCGGTTTCGGCGCCATGGTGCCGGCCTTGTCCACCGGCTGCTTGGCAGGCTTGGCAGGCTTTTCGGCCTTCGCCGCCTTCACCGGCTTGGCAGCCTTCGCCGACGCGGCAGTCTCCACCGCGGGCAGCGGTGCAGCCGGCACCTCGGTGGCAGACGTGGCGGGGGAATCTGTGGCGCTCATGGCGGGTCTCCAGCAAGCTGAGCCGGCACGCTCCACCGGTGCCGCGATCACGGCCGGCGGGTGCCGAAAAACAGTTTATACCGTATAAACCATTCCACCGCGCGGCAGGAGCTCACGGACGGTGTGCCGGATTGACCGCCGCCGCACGCAGCTCGGCGTCGGCCCAGCGTGGCCGGCCCACGCTCTCGCGTGGGCGAGCCGGCTCGGCCTGGCGCGGCTCGGCCCGCCGGTCGCGCTGCACGGCCGCCTCGGGCTCCGGCCCCTGCGTGCAGCTGTCCACCATGCGCCAGCGGGCGGCCTCCTCGATGACGCTGTCGGTCACCGCCGGGCCGTCGACGGCAATGCCGATACCGATGCGGTTGACCAGATCGCCCAGCTCGCGCTGATGGTTGTCCACATGTTCGCTGCGCTCGGCGCGGCGCACGGCCTGCACCGGAAACACGCCCATGTTCAGCAGTTCGATCAGGCTGCCGACTCCGGCGTGCGAGATCACCACGTCGGCAGCGCGCACCGCCTCGCAGAAATGGTCCGGCGCCATGATGTCATGCACCTGCCCGGGCAGACGGTCACGCCGCCGCGTGTGGCCCAGCTGCCAGACCGTGTGCTCGTTGACATAGCGTGACTTCAGCAGTGCATCCACCACGGAGTCGAAGCGGTAGCCCTGGATCGTGCCGAGTGTGACGAACACCCGCTCGATGGCCCGGGGCACCGGGGCGTCCACGCGGCGGAAGCCGTTCAGGATGCTGTCGCAGCTGCGCCAGTGCCCGCGCGCCCAGGCCGCATGCTGGGTGAGCAGGGCCACACCTGGCACCCTGACCAGCAGGCGGCCGGTCAACGACGGTCCGAGCACGCGGCCGAAACTCTCCACATAGCTGGCCGGCAGGCCATGGGCCGCGGCCACGCTCAGCCCGGCCACGGCCACGGCCGCGCCGGTACTCAGCGCGGCGTCGAAACGCTCGCGCCGCAGGATGCGGTGAAAGGCCGACAGCGCCGCAACCGTGCCACCCAGATCACGCGGCCCGATGTAGGGGATGAACTGCACGCGCCGCCCGGCCAGCAAGTGGCGGCTCTGCGGGGTGTCGAAGGTGACCCACAGGCTGTCGGCATGGCGTCCGATGTGACCTTCCAGCCGCAGCAACTCGGACAGGTGTCCGCCGCTCGAGCAGGTCAGCAGCAGCTTGCCGCCGGCGCCCTCAATGCTCTTGAATTGCATGCGAAGACTCGAACGGCGACAAGATCGGCAAACGGCATGCCGGACGGAGGGACATCAAGGGACCACCTTGGAGTGATGATGCGGGTGAACATGGGCGCCCGTTGCGCCCAGCACGAGATCCAGGCAGTGCTGCAGCACGCCTTGATAGGCGCGTTGGCGTGCCAGCGCCCAGGCGCTGGCGGCCTGCGGGTCGTGCCGCGCCGGCAAGCCGGCACAGGCCGCGGCGAAGCCGGCTGCGGAATCGGTCACCCGCACCTGCGGCGGCAGGCCGGTGAGCAGGCCGCGCAGGCCATGGCGGCTGGCCACCACCGGCAGGCCGCGGCCGATGGCCTCGATGGCCTTTTCATGCACACCCGAGCCGCGCACCGATGGAACGGCCACCAGATCGACGGCGGCATAGAAGCTGTCGACATCAGCGATGCGGCCCAGCACCGTGGTGCGCGGCCGGGGCGGCAGCCGTTCCAGGCCGCTGCCGGCCAGCACCAGCTGGCAGTGCGGCGGCAGCCGCGGCAGCACCTCGTCGAGCAGCCACTGCAGTCCGGCCATGTTGGGCTCCCAGGTCCAGGTGCCAAGCACGCCGATGCGCCGGCTGCCCGCCGGCAGCGCCTGCAGGCGCTCGCGCAGCGCCTGCGGCGACAGCTCGGGCGCACCACCCGGCATGGCCGACACGACCGGCGTGGCCGCAGCCGGCAGCGGGTAGCCCGGCAGCTCGGCCACCGGCACCACCCGCGGCTGCTGCGCCGCCAGCGCCTTCAGCTGCCGTGCATCGGCATCGCTGAGGCAGCCGATGACACTGGCGCGTTGCAGCGCCAGGTCTTCAAGCGCCTGCAGCAGGCGTGCCTCGCGCACCAGCAACCAGCGGCTGAGACGCGCGCGCAGGCCGCCGCCGCGGACATGGCGGGCGCGCTCGCGAAAGCCCTCGGCTTCCAGGTTGTGCATCACCACCATCGGCGCCGGCAGCTGGTGCAGCAGCGGCTGGGCCCAGGCCAGCGCCTGCAGGTGGTTGACCACCAGGCCATCCATGCGCGGCAGTTCGGCCAGCAGCATCTCCTGCACGTGCCTGGCACTGTCCACCCCCAGCAGGCGCTGGATGGTCACCGGCCGGCCGGTGGCCCAGGCGCGCAGGGGCAGGGCCAGACGCTGTGGGGCCGGCAGATCGGCGAAGGCCGGTGTCCAGGGGCCCGCCGAGCAATAGCGCAGGCGGCTGCCAGGCGCTGCCGCTGGCGCAGGCCCGAGGCCGATCACCGTCAGCGCATGGCCGGCCTGCGCCAGGCCGTGCAGCAGCCGTGCCGTGCACAGCTCGCCACCGTTGCGCGGCTGGTCGAACAGCTTCAGCGTCAGCACCACCAGGTTCATCGCGGCTCCCTGCTGGCCGCTGGATGCAGGTACAACGCCAGCGCCAGGAAACCCAGGGCATTGCCACCCACGCCCTGACTGGACGCCGAGAACACATAGGTGGCCGTCCAGAACATCACCCACGAGGCGAGCCACGGGCCGCCGGCGTCGCCGCTGCGCCGCGCCTGCGCCAGCACCTGCCGCGCCAGCGCATGCAGCCACAGCAGCGGCACAAAGGCCACCACGCCGATCTGGCCGATGGCATTGCCCAGGCCGCTTTCAGCCCCCACCTCCTCGGTGTTGTTGGCGTAGTTGCCGACCTCGCCGACACCCTCACCCAGCCAGTGGCCCTCGGCCAGATGCGCCAGCGCCGTGGCCACGCCACCCAGGTGCGAGAAGGCCCCATCGCTGAGCCCGCGCGCCACCACCGCCAGTGCCACCAGCACCGCCACCAGGCTCAGCTGCAGCACATGCTGCGGCGCCGGCACGCCCAGCAGCCGCCAGCCCAGCAGCAGCAGCAGGTAGAGCACGAAGCCCTTGGAGACCGTCAGCAGCCCGCAGGCCAGCACCAGGGCCAGCGCCCAGGGCTGGCGATGGCCACGTGCAAAGCGCGCCAGCAGCAGGGCCAGCGCCGCGGCCATGCCTGCTGCCAGCGTGGTGGGTTCCAGGTAGCTGGACAAGGCGCGGCGCACCGGCCCGCCCAGCAGCGCTTCGAGATCCCAGCTGTGGTAACGGCCGTTCTGGTCGAACGGAATCCTGCCGTAGCGATCCAGCCCGTTGGCGGCGGTGAAGGCCTCGATGCGCAGCCACTCGGTCCACAGGCTGTCGCTGCTGAGACGGTCCACCACCCCCAGCAGTGCCACCAGCACGCTGCTGGCCACCAGCATGGCCATCAGCTGCGACAGCTGCCGGCGTGACCAGGGCAGCAGGCTGATGGCCAGGAACAGCAGCGGCACCAGGGCCAGGCGGCGCAGGTTCAGCGCCAGCGTGAACAGCGCTGAGTCGGAGCTCAGCGTGGCCAGGCCCACGCCGACCACCATCACCGCCGCCCAGCGCAGGCTGGGCGGCCACGGCCGGTGCACCGGTGTGCGCCACAGCGCCAGCAAGGCCAGCAGCACCAGTGCGGCCACCAGCACATCGCGCAGCACGGCGCTCAAGGGCCACAGCGGGTTCTCGCTGAGCCGGTAGCCCACCAGGCCGATCAGCGGCCCGAACTGCAGCAGCACGATCAAGGCCATGGCCAGCCACAGCACGCCCGCGCTGCAGCCGGCGGGGGCTGCGGACACCGGTCGGCCCACGGCCGCAACGGCAAGACTTGAACTGCCCATCATGTGCACACCTGTCAGGCCGGCAGCGGATGGCCGTGACGGGCCAGCGCCTCCAGCACCGCCTGGCCGCTCTGGTGCTGGGCATAGCGGCCGCGCAGTGAGCGCTTCAGGAAGGGCATGCCCTGGCGCAACAGCTCGAAGGGGAGATCGAGCGTGGGGTCACCTTGCGGATCAGCGTGGAACCAGCGGCTGCCCACGCTGACCCGCTGCGCCAGCAAGCGCGACCAGCGGGTTTCCTGGCCCAGGATGACCTCGATGCGCGAGCGCATGCAGCGCCCGGCCGGGAACAAGTCGTGCAGCGCCTGCATGACCTCGATGCCCAGGGCACGAAAGCTCAGGCAGTAGCTCTGCAGGTGGTTCTCCACCCGTGCGCTGGCGGTCAGCCCGGTCACGTCCCAGGGCTGGTCGCACAGCAGGGTGTCGAGCTGGGTGAACGGCCCCCACACCGAGTCATTGAGCAGCAGCACCGGCGTGTCGGCGCTGTGGTGGTGCAACTCACCCAGCAGCAGGTGATAGGCCGAGAAGTCGTAGCCGGGCAGGGCCTTCCAGTACAGCGCGTCCACCAGCGCAGGCAGCGCGGGATCGAGCATGGTGGGCGAGGGCGCGGCGGCCATTGCGCAGATCGGCCGGTTCAGGCTGCGCAGATGCTGCAGCGTGAAGTGATGCGCCGGCTGTAGCCGGCCATCGGGCAGGTACATCACATAGGCGATCCAGCCGCGGGCCGAGCGGTAGGCTGGCGCCAGCGCCGCGTGGCGTGGCATGCGGCGGCTGTCAAGCAGCCAGCCGGCGGCCACCCGCAGGCGCCGCCGCGGGCTGGGCGCCGAGGGCACGAAGGGCCAGTCGCGCTCAAGCCGCGCCATGGCGCACCTCCTGGGCCGGCATCACGCGGCGCGGCAGGCGGCCGCTCAGCCGCTGGCCATGCCAGTGCAGCCACTCGGCGCGCCGCAGCCAGCGCATGCCCGGCCGGTCCAGCACATCCACGATGCGGCCACCGGCCTGCTCGGCGCGCAGCGACAGGCTTTTTTCCAGCAGGATCGAGCCCACCTTGGCGCGCCACTGCTCAGGCGCCAGCGCGCCATCGCGCGGCCGGCCCGGCCAGTGCTGGCGGCCGCTGCCGTCCATCCACCGGGCGATGTGCCGGGCCAGTTCGGCACCGACCAGCGATGACAGGCCTGCCGGCTCATCCGGTGCACTGAGGTAGCGCTGCGGCACACCCTGCGGGCACAGGCTGCCCAGGCGCTGCAGCAACGTGCTGCCGATGCCGAACAGATGCGTCGACACCCAGCGCTCGGCCGTCAGCCCGTCCAGCGCGTAGGGCTGGCCCAGGCCATAGGCCTCGCCGACCAGCGCGTCGGCCTGCGGCCGCGCCAGGGCCTCACGCAGGCCCTGCGCGAAGGCACGTGCCGTGAAGCCGCCGAAGCGGTTGTGCACGCAGAAGCTGTCATTGGCCAGCAGCACCAGCGAGCGGCCATCGAGCAAACCCTGGGCCTGCGCATGGTCCAGGCCACGCTGCCAGCCCGAGAACTCGCGCAGCCGGTTGTCGCCGGGCAGCAGCGTCATTGGCAGATCCAGTTCGGCCCGCCAGCGCGGGTTGTTGCGCACCACCAGCCAGGGCGCCTGCGGGTCCACGGCCTGCACCAGGCGGTGCAGACGGGACAGCGCGACGCGGCTGTAGGGCTGGTGGTAGACCAGCAGGATCACGAGCATGCGCGCGCTCACCGGACGCCCCTGCGCGCTGCGCGCTCCGTGATTCGCGCTTGGAAGCGGCCCGGCGCGCTCATGCACCGCCCCCGTGCCCGGCGTGCTCCGGCACCGGCGCTGCCACGCGGCCCGCCGCCAGGCGCAGCAGCGCAGCGCGCAGGGCCTGGCGCACACGGGCCTCGGACAGCCAGGCCAGCAGCGGCAGCAGCGGCAGCAGCGGCAGCCAGGCGGGCGACACCGGCCAGCGCTGCAACATCAGAAAGCCAGTGCCAGCCACCAGCAGCGACGGGCGGCCCAGCGCAGCGGCCAAGGCCTGGCGCAGCAGCGCCTGGCGCTGGCCCGGCATGCTGAGCACGCCACAGAAATCCCAGGCCGCATACCAGACCGTGAGCGCCGAGGCCATGGCCAGGCCGGGCGGGCCGCCCAGCGCCAGGCCCGCCGCAGCACCCAGGCATTCCACCAGCGTCCAGCGCGCATGGGCGCGGGCTGCGGCCCATGGCGCTGCCTGCGCGCACATCCAGGTGCCCAGCACCGTGGCCACCACGCCGCCCACCAGGCGCAGCGCCAGCCAGGGCAGCAGGGCGCGCGCCTCGGCCCACTTGCCGGCGCCCAGCCAGTCGTCGGCGCCGGCCAGGGCCAGCGGCAGCACCAGCATCGGCGGCAGGCTGGCCATGCACAGCCCGGCAATGTGCTGCATCACGCGCTCACGGCGCTGGGCCGGGCCCAGGTCACGCAGGCCGGGCAACAGCATGCGTGTGGCGGCCAGCACCAGCGGCTGGCACATCAGTGCGCTGGCCGCATGCGCGAACGCGTACTGGCCCACCCAGACCTTGCCGAACCAAGGGCCCAGCAGCCACACATGGGTCAGGTCGCGCAGCATGGCCAGCGCATGCACCCCTTGCTGTGCCAGGCCATCGCGCAGCAGCCGGCGCGCCTCGCCAGGTGGCGCCCCGGTGCCGGCAGGCATCGCTGCGGTCGGCGCGAAGGCGCGCTCGGCGGCGCAGGTCTGCCAGGTGCGCCAGCCACGGGCCAGCACTGCCGCCACGCAGAAGCTCAGCCACCAGGCCACGCCGCAGGCCATCAACAGCGCCGGCAGCACCAGTTCCACCAGTGCCGTGATGCCTTCCACCCGGCCCAGCGCACCAAAGCGGCCATTGCGCTCCAGCCGCGCCAGCGCCGGCAGCAGCGCCGGGTAGCTGAGCAGGTAGGCGGCCGGGTAGACCAGCAGCAGCACGGCCGCGGTCCAGCCGATCACACCGGTCGAGGCCAGGCTGCCCATGGCCAGCGCGAGCGCCAGCGTGAGCCCCAGCGCGGCCGCGGCGCACCAGCGCTCAAGCGTGTGCCAGGTCTGGGCGCCGGGGTCGTTCGGCTGGCGCACCAGCACCGTCTTCAAGCCACCGTCCAGCAGCAGCAGGCCACAGCGGCCGGCCGCCAGCGCCATGGCCCAATGCGCAAACGCCGTGGGCTCCAGCCAGCGGGCATAGGCCACCGAGGCACCGGCACCTGCCAGCAGCGCCACCGCGTTGGCCGCCACCAGCCCCAGCCCGCCACGGCTCATGGCCGGCATGCCCGTCCCCGCTGCCCAAGCTGCCGCAGCAGCCGTCGCAGCCGTCGCAGCCGAACCGATCCGACCGCGCGCCAGCTCATCCCAGCACCGCGCGGATCTGTGCCAGCCGCTGTTGGAATGCACTGTCCTGACGGCGCACGGCGCGCCGGTAGCTCAGCCACACCCAGGCCGCCTGGACGCCCAGGCCAGCCAGCGCGCCGGCCAGCAACCAACGCAGCACGCGCGGGCTGCTGGGAATCTCGGGCGTGCTGGCCGCATCCAGCACCTGCAGCGGCAAGGGCTCCGACGCCTCATCAACGCGCGCCGCCTCGGCCTGGCGCGCCAGGTTCTCGGCCAGGGCCTCCGCGTACCGAAACTCGCGCACGCGGCTGACATATTCGCCGCGGCCGTCGTCACGCGGCAACTCCAGCGCCCCCAGCTGCGACCTCAGCGCGGCCAGCTCCACCAGCTGCTGCTGCACCTCGGCGCTGGCCTCGGTGCGCACACGGCGTGTGGCGGCCAGGCGCAGTTCGGCCGCGCTGACCTCGGCCTGCAGGCGGCCGTAGCCCTCGGCGGCAGCACGCGGCTCGCTGCGCAGCGCCGCACGGTCGAAGCCGCCGGCCTGCAGACGCTTTTGCGCGGCATCCAGCGCCTGCCGTGCAACGAGCAGCTGGGCGTCGAAGAACTGGCGGCGCTGGCGCGCCTCGTCCTGCGCAAAGCTGCGCAGGGTCTGGCGCAGCTCGGCGATGTATTCGTTGGCCATGGCGGCCGCGCGGTTGGCCTGCTCGTCCTGCACCTGCACCTGCACCACGCCCTCGCGCCGGCCGATGCCGAAGGCCACCCTCTGCGCAAGACGCTGGTGCACCTCGATGCGCGTGCCCAGGCCCCAGATGCGCTGCAGGTCGAAGCGGTCGATGATGCGGTCGTTCAGCGCCAGGCTGCGCAGCACGGCCACATGCAGGTCGGCCTGGCCACCGCCACCGCCAGCCCCCACCAGGCCGGCCAGCGCCGGCAGCGCACCGGCCACCGCCTGGCTGCCCGGCCGCAGCGAAGGCTGCACCACGAAGCTGGCCTGGCCGGTGAAGCGCACCGGCATGTTCATGGCCAGACCGAAGCCGATGGCCGCCCCCAGCAGCGTGGCGATCAGCAGCCGCCAGCGGCGGTGCCACAGCGGCAGCGCCAGCTCCAGCCAGCCCAGGTTCGCCGCCTCGGCGTGGCTGGCGGTGGCGGCCCCCTCGGCGCCGTTTGCCGGGCGCAGCGCAGGCAGATCGGCGCTCATCGGATGGTGCCCAGTGCGGCCAGACCCACGCCCAGCTGGTAGAGGATCTGCGTCCAGTCCTTGGCGCCCTGCACCCAGGTGCCGCGGAACAGGTCTTCGGGCACGAACACGGTGTCGCCCGGCAGGGCCGGCTGGGCTTCGAAGGCGCTGCCGCGCGACCACCACGAGCCCCCCTGCGCGGCACTGTGCACGCTGCCGTTGGCGCGCACCACGAAGGTGGCGCGGCTGTCGGCACCCGCCGTGGCGCCACCGGCCCGCTCCAGGTAGTGGCCCAGCGTGCGGCCCGGCGCATGCTGGAAGCTGCCGGTGCTGTAGACGCTGCCGAACACGCCCACGCTCTGGTTGGCCGCCGGCACGGTGATCTGGTCACCATCCTCCAGCAGGATATCGGGCAGGCTGCGTGACTCCGGCGTGGTGTCCAGCAGCACCCGGCCTTCAGGCCTCAACAGGCGCAGGCGGGCCAGGGTCTGGCGCACCGAGGCATCGGGATCCGGCACCGCATCGCTGCCCACGCGGCCGCTGGCATTGCGCGCCAGGCCCAGCTCAAGCTCGCGCAGCGCGCGTTCGTAGTTCTGGGCCTGCAGCGCACGCACGCTTTCGCGCCGCAGGCTGGTGCCGAACAGGAAGGCCGTGGCCGTGCTGCCGCCGGCCGCCTGCACAGCATCCGCCAGCGTGGCGCCGGGCGGCAGCAGGTATTCACCGGGCGACTGCACCTCACCCTCCACCAGCACGCGCTTGTTGCGCAGCTGGCTGGACACGCCCGCCGCCACGCGTGAACGGGCGCGCAGCACATCGCCGTCCTCCAGCGGTGTGTCGGCATCGCCCGGCAGACGCAGGGCCAGCGCGCCCTGCTGGCTGCGGCGCGACAGGCGCTCGATCAGCAGCGTGTCGCGGTCGGCCACCGAAGAGAACCCGCCGGCCAGCGCCAGTGCATCGCGCACGGTCTCGCCGGGCTTGAACTCGAACACCGCCGCGCGCTGCACGCTGCCCAGCACGGCCATCTGCGGCCCGGCGGCCTGCACATGGATCACGTCGCTCGGCTGCAGCAGCAGGTCGTGGCGGCGGCTGCCGTCGCGCAGCAGATCGTAGAGGTCGAAGTCCTTGGGCGGCTGGCCCTCGCGCAGCAGCTGGATGCGACGGTAGCTGCCGCCCGGCGCCGGCCCGCGCGCCAGCGCCAGTGCGGCAGACAGCGTGCTGAGGCCCGGCACCACCAGATCACCCGGCCGCTGCACAAAGCCGCTGAGGTGCACACGCACCGGCGAGACCTGGGTCACCGCAGCCGACAGCTCGAAGGCCTTGAACACCTGGCCCAGGCGCCTGCGCAGCAAGGGCTCGAGCTCGCTGGCCGCTGCACCGGCCACGGCCACCGGGCCCACGCGTGGCAGGGTGACGCGGCCGGCGCGGTCGATGCGCAGCAGCCATTGCGCGTCCACGCTGCCCCACAGCGCGATCGACAACTCGTCGCCCACCTGCATCACGTAATGCGGCGGCACGCGGGCCGGGGTTTCGAGGTGGCCGGGATCGCTGCTGCCACGCTGCAGGTGGGCGCCCAGGCGCGGCACCTCGCGCCCGCCATTGAGCTCGCGCACATGGCGCTCGAACTCGCTGGGCTCGGGCGGAACATCGGCCGCCTGCCGCAGCGGATCGGGCGTGGCCGCGGGCGGGCGAACAGGCTCGACGCCGGGCTGCGGCTGTGCCACGACGCCTGACGGCGCCACGTTGCCAGGGATGGCTGCGGCAGCCGCCGCGGCCGCCGCAGGTGCCGCAGGCGCGGGCTCGGTTTGCGGCACGCGGGTGACGGCCGGCACGCCCTGGGCCAGGGCAGTGACACCGGCGGCCATCAGCGCGGCACCCAAGGTCAATCGCTGCAAGACTGCCAGGAGAACGGGCCGCAGCCAGCGCGCCTGCCCAAGTGAGACGGAACTGTGAAAACGCATCACGGCAATCTATTGCCGCAATGTTTCAAGGCGATGCCAATGCCATATCGCCTTCATGACAGTGCGGAGAC